>JALZHC010000444.1 GCA_030914105.1 Acidobacteriota bacterium | reverse complement strand
GTCGTCAATCCTTCCGAAACGTCCAACGGGAGTCCGAGACCCGGAGCCTCCGGCCCTTGCCGCCCTACTGTCAACAGCCGAAAAATGCTTGCGGTGAAAACCTCTTCCGGTTTCCCGTACTGAGAAGAGACGCTGAATAGCCTGTAAGTTCCAGTTTCGGCAGCCCATTAAACTCGCTCGGCGCTCGCCCTGTCAAGATAAAAAAAGGGCCGCCCGCGGCGGGCGAACCCTTTTTTCCGTCTGGCCTTAGCCGCCGGGCGGCGGAGAGCCTAATCGTTGTCGCCGTGGCCGGCGGCCTCGGCGCGGCCAGCCTTCTGCTTCTCCTCGCGGAGCACGGCCTTTCTGGAGAGCTTAATCTTGTTGCCCTCCTTGCCGATGCACTTGACGATGATCTGCTGCCCTTCCTTCAGCTCGTCGCGCACGTCGCGGACGCGGTGCTCGGCGATCTCCGAGATGTGGAGCAGGCCGTCGGTGCCGGGGAAGATTTCGACGAACGCGCCGAAGTCCACGATGCGCGAGACCGTGCCGACGTAGGTCTCGCCGATCTCGGCCTCGGCGGTCAGGCCGCGGATGCGTGCGATTGCCGCCTGCGCGGCGTCGCCGTCGGCGGTGGCGATGAAGATCGTGCCGTCGTCTTCGACGTCAATCTTCGCGCCCGTCTCTTCGACGATGGAGCGGATGACCTTGCCGCCCGGCCCAATGACGTCGCGGATGCGGTCGGGGTTAATCTTGATGGTGATGATGCGCGGCGCGTAAGGAGAGAGTTCCTCGCGCGGCTCCTTGAGCGCCTGCTCCATGATGCCGAGGATGTGCAGACGCCCCTTCTTGGCCTGTTCGAGTGCCTCGGCCATGATCTGCGCGTTGATGCCGCCGATCTTGATGTCCATCTGGAGCGCGGTGATGCCGTCGCGCGTGCCGGCCACCTTGAAGTCCATGTCGCCGTAGTGGTCTTCGGCCCCGGCGATGTCGGAGAGGATGGCGTAGCGGTTGCCCTCCATCACCAGCCCCATCGCGACGCCCGCGACCGCGGCGCGGATGGGCACGCCCGCGTCCATCATCGAGAGGCTGCCGCCGCACACGCTCGCCATCGAGCTTGAGCCGTTCGACTCGGTGATGTCCGAGACGATGCGGAGCGAGTAGGGGAACTCCTCCTCGGTCGGCAAGACGGGTTCGAGTGCGCGGCGCGCGAGTGCGCCGTGGCCGATCTCGCGGCGCGAAGTCGAGCCGAAGCGACCGACCTCGCCGACGGAGAAGTGCGGGAAGTTGTAGTGGAGGAGGAAGCGGCGCTTGATCTCACCCGATTCGAGGTCGTCCATGAACTGCTCGTCTTCCTTCGTGCCGAGCGTGGCGGTCACAATCGCCTGCGTCTCGCCGCGCGTGAAGAGGGCGGAGCCGTGGACGCGCGGGAGCCAGCCGACCTCGATGTCAATCGGGCGGATTTCGGAGAAGCGGCGGTTGTCGGGCCGCCGTCGGTTGCCGAGTATGTCCTCGCGGAAGATTTTCTCCTTCAGCTCGTCGAAAATTTTCTTCGCCATCTGGCGCTGCTCAGGCTGGTCTTCGGGGTAAGACTCGACGACCTCCTTCTTCAGGGCGTCGACGGCGGCGTAAGAGGCGAGCTTGCCGAGCGCCTCGGTGTTGAGCGCCTGGCGCAGACGCTCCGCGTAGTTGCGCTCGATCTCGCCCATCATCTCTTCGTTCAGCGAGGGCGCTTCGACGGGCCGCTTCTCGATTTCGAGCGCCTTGTAGAGCTCCTTCTGCCAGCGGCACAGGCGGTTGATCTCCTTGTGCGCGAGCATCAGGGCCTCGACCATGATCTCCTCGGAGACCTCCTTCGCGCCGGCCTCGACCATGACGATGGCCTCTTCCGTGCCGGCGACGACGAGGTTGATGCGCGACTCGCGCACCTCGTCGTAGGTCGGGTTGATGACGTAGCGGCCGTTGACGAGGCCGACTCTCACGCCCGCAATCGGGTTCGGGAAGGGGATGTCCGAGAGGTAGAGCGCGCAGGATGCGCCCGTGATGGCGATGACGTCGGGGTCGTTCTCGTCGTCGGCGCTGATGACCGAGGCAATGACCTGCGTTTCGTTGCGGTAGCCTTCCGTGAAGAGCGGGCGGCAGGGGCGGTCGATCATGCGTGCCGTCAGGACTTCCTTCTCGCCGGGACGCCCCTCGCGCCGGAAGTAGTTGCCGGGGATTCGGCCCGCGGCGTAGTTGTGCTCGCGGTACTCGACCGTGAGCGGGAAGAAGTCAATCCCTTCGCGCGGCTGGTTAGCGCCGACGGCGGCGACTAAAAGCATCGTGTCGCCGTAGCGGATGACGACCGAGCCGCTGGCCTGCTTGGCGACGCGGCCTATCTCTACGGACAGCTCGCGCTCGCCGACCTTGATTTTTTCTCTTAAGAACTTCTTGGCTGTCATTTTCTTCTCGTCTCCTTCGGGCGTGCCCCGCGCAAGCGCGGTGGCCTTCCGTTGAGCGCGGCGTCTCATCCGCCGCCCTCGCGCCCGGAAATTTTGTCTCTTTGCGCCGCCGGCAAGCCTCCCGCTACGTGAGGCGGGAGGCCGCCGGGCCGCTCAACGAAAAAGCGGCACCCGCTTCGAGCCGTGAAGCCGGTGCCGCCCTTTGCTTAAAGTGCTACAGGCCGCTCCCCAACGTCCGCGCGCGGGAGTCTGTGCCGTCACGTTCGGCAACTCCCACGAGCCTGTCACTGGACGCGGGGCAATTTGGAAGAGGCGTCTGTCCTCGTACACTTACACTGACGAACTCGGGTTCGGTCGCGCTTGCGGCCCGTCGGAAGTCTGCCGCCGTAGCCCCGGCGGGCTTAACGGCGCAGGCCGAGCTTGCCGATGAGTTCGTGATACCCCTCGATGTCTCTACGCTTGAGGTAGTCGAGCAGGCTCCTGCGCTGCGAGACCATCTTGAGCAGCCCCCGCCGCGAGTGGTTGTCTTTCTTGTGAGTCTTGAAGTGCTCGGTCAGTTCGTTGATGCGCTGCGTGAGCAGAGCTACCTGCACCTGCGGCGAGCCTGTGTCGCCCTCGTGAGTCCTGTACTGGTTGATGATGCTTTCCTTGGTTTCCGTCGCTAATGCCATGGCTGTTCGAGATGGCCCTCCCAATCCGCAGTAAGCCCGGCCCGTCTATCCCCAGGCAACCGCAAGAGTTAATCTAACTGACCGGACGAATTTAACACGCCGCCCTTCGTAGTGTCCAGCGGGCATCAAGTCAGAGGCTTTTCCCTCGCGACCTCCCTGAAATCCTTCGTGCTCTCTGTGGTTGAAACAGCCGGACTTAACCACAGAGGACACAAAGTTCATTCACGAAGGTCACAAAGAGAGTGCACCGCCTCGGACTTGTTTGCTACCATGCAGCACGGCTTTCTAGACACACGGACGGGGGAATTTTCATGGACGCCAGCGAGGAGAGGACGGAGGCGCGCGCGCGGATTCTGGTTGTGGGCGGCGGATTCGGCGGGCTGTTCACGGCGCTGGGGCTGGCGCGGGCAGGGAGCGTGACGCTCGTCAGCAACGAGGATCACTTCCTGCACACGCCTTTGCTTTACGAGTACCTGAGCGGCGAGGTCGAGGCCTGGCACATCGCGCCGCCGTACCGAGAGCTTCTCGGCGAGGGCGTCCAGTTCGTGCAGGGCGCGGTCTCGGACGTTGACCTCGACCGGAAAGAGGTTGCGGTCGCGGGCCGCGTGCGCCGGCTCGCGTATGACTACCTCGTTCTCGCCGTCGGCGGCGTCACGAACTTCTGGGGCGTCGAGGGAGCGGAACAGAACACGCTCCCCTTCCGCAAAATCCGTCACGCCGACGAACTGCGCCGCCGGATGTGCGACACGCTCGACCGCATCCCGCCCGACGCCGCGCCGCAGGACGCACGCCGCTCGGCCACCTTCGTCATCGTCGGCGGCGGAGCCTCCGGCGTCGAGCTTTCGACGAAGATGGCAGACCTTTTGCGCGACGCCTTCCGCCGGAGAGGACTCAAGGGCGAGCCGCGCGTCATCGTCGTCGAGATGGGCAAGCAATTAGTCCCCGGCATGGGCGACGACCTGCGCGCGACAATCGAGAAAATTCTCGACGAGAAGCGCGTCGAGGTCTACACGGAGACGCGCGTCGTGCGTGTCGAGCCGGCGGGCGTCACCTTCGAGCACGCGGGCGAGCAGCAGACCGTAGAGTCGGCGGGCACGGTCTGGACTGCGGGCGTGCGCGTCAACCCGCTCGTTGACAAACTGGAGGTTGAGAAGACGCGGCACGGACTCGTCGTCGTCGAGCCGACTCTCCAGGTGCGTGGCCGTCCCGAAGTCTTCGCGCTCGGCGACATCGCGTACTTCCCCGA
>JALZHC010000443.1 GCA_030914105.1 Acidobacteriota bacterium | reverse complement strand
CATCGAGCACTAAGTTGTCAACCGGAGCGGGGAGCTGAATGAACAGTTCCCCGCTTTCTTTTCCACTGAAGACATATGTGCCTGCCTTCTCTTCAACTCCTTGCAGTTCCGAGCATATAAAGTGTATAAGCCGTCGTATTCAGCGCCATTTCGTCGAGGGGATTGCTCGTGGGTGAGATAAATACAATCGACATCATTATCTCTATTGCGGACTATTTAAGACGACACCAGACCGGGTTGACACCGTTCCTCGTCATTTATGAGAAGGTCGAAGAAGAATGCAGGCTACCTGCTGATTCGGTACAAAAATATATTTGGGATGCTGCTCTACAGGCTGGGCTGTATGTGATTCACGCGGGAGCAACTCGTGCGAGCTTGCGTGAATACCATTAACAATGGCTGCTTTCGGCCCATCGCTAGACTTTCAAGCACCATTCCTTATAATCTCACTTGTTCTTCGGACACGCGCGAAAGCGGCGGAAAACTTATTTAAGCCCACCCTCAAGAGAAGGAAGACTGCTCTGTGGTCTTACTCCAATGAGGCGTGACATTCTTGAGAGGCGGGCGGAAATAATCGGCTGGATAGCCGAGCATCGTCCCAAAGCTTTCATCTGCCGCGAGCTACGCTGCAAGGCGGAGACGCTTGAGGGTCATTTAAAAAGGATGGGACTTGAATACAAGGGCGACAGAGGTGGTCATGGTAAGAGCGCCCCGAACCGTAAACCTGCCGTCGAGCATTTATACGAAGGTAGTACGATAAAGAGCCATCGCCTTAAGTTGGCGTTGTTGCGTGACGGTCTGAAAACAGCTCGGTGTGAAGGGTGTCAAGGTAGCGAGTGGGTAGGCAAGCCGATGCCGCTTGAGCTTCACCATATTAACGGGAACCCTTTCGATAATCGGATTGAGAATCTTCAAATGCTTTGCCCTAACTGCCATGCGCTAACCGACAATCATGCAGGCAGAGGGATACGCAGAGTTGTTAAGGCGAGTTAGCGCCGGGGTGGCGTAATGGCAGCCGCGCACGGCTTAGGACCGTGTGCCGAAAGGCGTGCGGGTTCGAGTCCCGCCCCCGGCATTTGATTAATGCAGAACAACCCATCGAGGAAGGACGCCCGCGCTCTCCGCTCCCTCCGAAGTAAAGAGGCGGGGAGGCGGGCTTAGTGTTTATGAAGACAGAGGTGGTTGATGCGTCCGAGACGCGCAAGGAAATCAAGATCGAGATCGAGGCCGAGGAGGTGCGCCAGGAGTTCGAGCGCGTGGCGGCGGAGTATGCGCGCGCCGTCAACGTGCCCGGCTTCCGCAAGGGGCACGCGCCCGTGGCCGTCGTGCGGACGCGCTACAGGAAGGAGATTCAGGGCGACGTTTTGAAGCGGCTCGTCCCCGAAGCGGTCGAGCGTGCGATTGACGAGAGCGGCCTCGAAGTCATCGGCCAGCCCGACGTCCACCTCGACAATCAGGGGCTTGAGAAGTTCGGGCAGGAGGCCATCTCTCTGCACGCGCATGTCGAGGTGATGCCGGAAGTGAACCTCGGCGAGTATAAAGGCATCGAGGCCGCGCGCCGCACGCGCCCCGTCACAGACGAGGCCGTCGCGCAGGTCATCGAGAACCTGCGCGAGGCTTCGGCGTCGCTCCAGCCCGTCGAAGACCGGCCTTCGGAAGAAGGCGACACCGTGACTGCCGACATCCAGGGCCGCTACGTCGAGCCGGCGTCGGATGAAGAGATCAACGTCGAGGACGTGGACATCGTGCTCGGCGGCGAGGGCGTGCTGCCCGACTTCAACGAGAACCTGACGGGCGTGCGCCCCGACGAGGCGAAGACCTTCACGGTCTCTTACCCCGAGGACTTCAACGCGAAGGGTTTGGCCGGCAAGACCATCGAGTACACGGCGACCGTCACGGCAGTTCGGCGCAAGGAGCTGCCGACGCTCGACGACGAGTGGGTGCGAAGTCTCGGCGAGGAGGGCGTCGAGACGGTCGCGCAACTGCGCGAGCGCGTGCGCGAAAACCTCTCGAAGTCAGCCGAGCACGAGTCCGAGCACCGCCTGCGCGACGAGGTCTTGAGCCGTCTCGTCGAGCAGCACCGCTTCGAGGTGCCGGAGACGATTGTCTCTTATCAGGCCAACCAGATTCTTCAGTCAATGCTCCGCGACATGATGGCGCGCGGCGTCGACCCGCGCGGGGCCGAGATCAACTGGGAGGCGATGCGCGACGTGGTGCGCGAGCGCGCGGGCGACGACGTGCGCGGCTCGATGCTGCTCGAACGCGTCGCGGAAGCCGAGGGTCTTGAGGTCTCGGACGAAGAGGTGCAGGCCGAGATTCAGTCGATGGCGGAAGGCTCGCGGCAGTCGGTCGAGCAGGTGCGCGCCGCCTTGACAAAGCAGGGGGGCGAACGTAGCATCGCCGACAGATTGCGCAACCGAAAGGCGCTCGACTTCCTCGTGCAAAACGCCAACGTGCGCGAAGAAGAATGGCGCGAAGAGGCCGCGGACGAGACCGAATCCGCGGAGGCTTCCGTGGAAGCCGGCGCGCAAGTTGAAAGCGAAGAAGGCAGTGCCGCTGCGGCAGCCGCGAACGCCGCGGCTGAAGGCGCGGGCGGCGAGGCCGCTTCAGACGAAGAGAAGAGCTGAGGCTCGGCGCCGGGCGCTCGGCGGCTTTCGTCGAAGAGCGCGCTGGCCGTCATCAAACGACGCGCGGCTTTCGTCGCACGGCACTTTCGCGGGAACGACATTCAAAGCTTGGAGATTTGAAATTTCAAATGCGAGTTTGGAGTTTCAGGTCTCCAAGTTTGGTTTAGGGGCAAGGTTCGCCGCACGCCCCGGCGCGGCGGCGGGAAGGTTTTCGAGAGAGGTTCGGAGGGGTTCAAACGATGACTCGCATTCCAGGTCACGACGAAGAATGGATGGGCACGCCGCGGCAGTACATTCCCAACCCGACGGTCTTTGAGCAGACGCCGCGCGGCGAGCGCTACTCGGACGTCTACTCGCGCCTGCTGCGCGACAACATAGTTTTCCTCGGCACGCCGATTGACGACACGGTCGCCAACCTCATTATCGCGCAGCTCCTCTTCCTTGAAGCCGAAGACCCGGAGAAGGACATCAACCTCTATATCAACTCGCCCGGCGGCTCGATCACCGCCGGCATGGCGATCTACGACACGATGCAGTTCATACGCCCCGACGTGGTGACGATCTGCCTCGGCCAGTGTGCCTCGATGGGCGCGCTGCTTCTGGCCGCCGGCACGAACGGCAAACGCTTCGCGCTGCCAAACTCGCGCATACTCATCCACCAGCCCTCCGTCTCCGGCATCGGCGGTCAGGCCACAGACATCCGCATCCAGGCCGAAGAAATCCTGCGCATGCGCGAAGTCACCTCGCAGATTCTCTCCAAGCACACGGGCCAGCCCTACGAGTCCATCGAGAAGGACGTGGAGCGCGACCGCATCATGTCCGCGATGCAGGCCAAAGAGTACGGCCTCATCGACGAGGTCATCACGCACCGTCAATAGAAGACCAGACCGCCCGACGACGAGCGCGGGCGAAGGCGACTTCAGGCGCGGGCGGGCACGGCACTTGAGAGGCCGCCCGCCCGCGCGCTTTCATCTCCGCACCAACGACGGACGCGCCGCGCGCCGCCCGTCACGAACACGCCGACAACAAGCCGAGAGTCTTATCGCGAGCCTGAGCAAGTCGAGAGTCTTGTCACGAGCCTGAGCAGGTCGAGAGTCTTAACGCGAGCCTGGGGATTTTCGGCGAGAGAACTTCGCGAGGACGAAAGGGGGGACTCTTATGGTCGCAGCTTCCGCGACGTTTCCTGCACGAAGGTCGAGGGCACTCCGCGCGATCTTCTGGGGCGGCCTCATCGCCGGCGCGCTCGACATCACCTACGCGTTCGTCTTCTACGGCCTGCGTAACCGGCTTAGCCCCGCGCGCATCCTCCAGTCGGTCGCCAGCGGTCTACTCGGCGCGGACGCCTTCAAGGGCGGCCTCGGCGTCGCGGCCCTCGGCGCGGCACTCCACTTCTTCATCGCCTTCACGGCAGCCGCCGTCTACTACGCGGCGAGTCGAAGGCTCAATCTCCTGTTGCGCCGTGCGGTTGTCTGCGGCGTCATCTACGGCGTCCTGATTTACGCGTTGATGAATTACGTCGTGGTGCCTCTCTCCGCCGCCCCGCCCAGGGGCACGCCGCCGCCCGTCGTGCTCGTCACGGGACTGCTCGTGCACATGTTCTTCATCGGGCTGCCCATCGCGCTCTTCGCGCGCCGCTACTCGCGTTAGGGCGGGACGGCGGAGGTTAAATCGGCGCATAGCCGCGCGAAAATTTCCGTGGCCGCTCGGTCGGCGGGTG
>JALZHC010000442.1:3729-4363 GCA_030914105.1 Acidobacteriota bacterium | reverse complement strand
GCCGAGGCTCGTCCCGTTGCCGCCGCCCGTGCGCACGAGGCGGCCCCCGCCGAGCACGAGGATGAGGCCGTCGAAGGAAGAGCTGCCGTTGAGTGTGAGCGTGCCGGTGACGACGAGCATCCCGGCCCCGCCCTGCGGCGGGAGGTCAACGTCGCCGTCAACGAAAGTCAGAAGCCCGTTCGTGTAAGACGCGCCGAAGTCGGAAGGCGTCTCGCCGGAAGCGAAGTAGCGGTCGCACTGAGCCGTCGTCCCGGTGCAGCCGGGCGTCCTCTGGTTCTGCGCCGCAGTCCTGAGCGCGTCAACGACGCCGCGCGCGCCGAGCGTGCCGTCGGTCGTTTGCAGGAAACCGGCAAGGCTGGAGACGGGGACTTTCTGGGCCGCGGGGTTGCCGAACACCTGGGCGGCGGGCAGGCCGTTAATCAGGTTGTAGTCCGGAGTGCTCGTCACGGTGAACGCGGGCAGGTTCGCCCCGCCGGCGTTGTCGTTGCCGTTATACACATATTGTGAGCTGCTGCCGGCGTTGAAGGTCATGGCCGTCGTGTTGTCGTCGGCGCTCCGGAGCGTGATGGCGCCCGACGCCTTGTAGTCGAAGGCCGAACGGCTGACCAGCATCTGCATCCTCTTCACGGCGTTG
>JALZHC010000442.1:0-3719 GCA_030914105.1 Acidobacteriota bacterium | reverse complement strand
GCCCATAGCCGCGCACCTTCACCACGAGGCGCAGCGGCTCAGGTGCCGTGACGGTGACGGGGATCGTCGTCGAGCCGCTCGCGGGTAAAGACGCGGTTAGTGCCGACAGGCTATATAAGACGCCGCCAAGCTCATACGTCTGGGAAGGGAACGTCAGCACCAGAAGGCTCGTGACTGTGCTGCCCGCCTTTGTAACGACCCCGGAGATCGAACAGTTGATGACGCTGGACGACGACCAGGGGGCCGTCTGCGTGACGGTCAGGTTGAAGGGGACGTTCGTGAGCGTGGACGTCCAGTTGCCGTTACCCGGGGTGATGGAAAAACTGCCGAGATTGCCGGAGCCGGTGGTGCCGCCCGTGCTGATTGTGTTTGACGAAAGGGGCGCGTAGGTCAGGGTGAAGTTGCCGTTGAAGGACTGGGACGTAGCGTTGCTGTTGTTAGGGAAAGCTCCGGTGGTGGAGAAGGTGATGCTATCGGAGGAGTCTGGGTCGACGAGACTCTCGACGGTGTAGGCCATGCCGGACATCGGCGCGTAGTTGTCGCTGAGGGTCACGACCTCCGGGTAGGTCGAGCTGTAGTTCAGCCAGCGGCTCAGGCGAGCCGGGTGAGTGTCGGACGGCGTGTTCGACGTGGCGGCGGTCAGGACTTTGCGGAAGGTGATCTTGTTTTCGACGGCGGTCGTCGAGGCGGTGTTGATGAGCGGATTGGGCGCGAAGTTGCCGCGCAGGACGCCGAGGACGCCCTGAAGGCCGGACTCGGCGGCGTAGTAAGCCTGCGACTCGGCGGTCGCGTCCGCCGCGTTGGAGGCCGACATCGAGGTGACCATGATGAGCGCACCGCCCGCCAGCAGGAGCAGCATCGAGATGAGCATCACGGTGATGAGCGCCGCGCCGCGCTCGCTCGCGCGGTCGAGCGCCGCCGCGGGAAGATTTGAGACGGTCTTCATCGGAAACGACCTCACGCCTTGTGTCTGTTGAAACGGGCGTCCGTCGCCCGTCATCCGTCAGTAGTTCGTCCGTCAGTAGTTCGCCAGGTCGGCGTTGCGCAGCGTCACGTCGGAGGTGAGCTGCAACTGCGAGCGCGGCTGGTAGCCGGTCGAGCCGGGGGTGCCCTGCGCGGGGAGCTGCACGCAGACGGTCAGGACGACGTACTTGGCGTCGGATTTCAGCGTCACGTCGCTCGCGCCCCCCGAAGGGTTGATGTCACAGTCGCCGGACGTGTAGCTCACCTTATCCGAGTAGTAATGAATCTTCAGCGAGTCGACGCGGTTGGCGAGGATTTTCGTCCTGGCCCCGGTGTTGACATCGAGCCGGACAACGTAGCTGTCCGTGCCGTTCGAGTAGAGCGTGTACTCCACGTCCTCGCTGTCGTCGCTCGTCGAGCTGCTGGTCAACTGCCCTTCCATCGCGTTGAAGTTGCCGCGGACGCGGATCGAGCTGAGCCCGGAGTCGGCGGCGACCAGGCCGTTGTCGGCGAGTCCGAAGCCGGAGTTGGCGATCTCGCGCGACATCGTGTAGAGGGCGCGCTGCGCGTCGGCGAGCGCCTCCGACCTCTGGTTCTCTCTGGAGCGCACCCTGAGCGCGCCGAGGATGAGCTGGCTCGCCATCACCAGGATGGAGAGCGTCACGGCCATCGCGATCATCAGTTCGAGCAGCGAGAAGCCCGAGTCGGTGCGCGCGCGACTAATTTGTCCCTGCATCTCTTGCCCCTCCGCCGGGCCTCTGTCCCCGGCGGCTCATTGGTAGTACGAGCCGAAGTAGGTAACGCCCCTGAGCGCGACCAGCGTCACAGAGCTGCGCGACCACGAAGGGCCTGCGCCCTGCGGCGTCACCTGGACGGTGATCCTCATCATCGAGGTGCTGCCGCCGCAGGCCGCCGTGCCGTCGTTGCAGGCCGTGATGACGACGTTGAAGGTGCGCCCGCCGCTCGTCACGGTGGCGTTCGAAGAGGCGACCTGGTCGAACGGCGTCTTGCGCAGGTACTCCATCTGGCGTTGCGCGATGGCCTGCGCGAGCGCGCGGTCGTTGGCGCCCGTGTTGTACTGGATGGCGTAGGTGAACAGCGACGCGATGCTGAGCGCCGCAACCATCAGGACGAGGAGCGCGATGCAGGTCTCGATGAGCGTGAACCCGCCCTCGCGCCCCGCGCCCCGCGTCCCCTCCGGCATTCGTTCCGTCTGCTTCAAGTGTGCCAAGACTCTTTGACCTCGCGCCGCTTTAGTTGGTCACCTGCACGTAGAGCACCGCCGGGCTGCTACAGGTGAAGTAGAAGTTGATGGGGTAAGTGCCCTTCGCCTTCGTGACCGAGGTGATGGTGAAGCTCTGCACGCCACCGGACGAGGAGAAAGTCTTCGAGGCCGGCGTGACGCTGAGGTTCGGGTCGGCAGACACGGTGATCGTCCCCGCGGCGTTGACCGTGGCGGTGGTGCTGCCGCTGCTCAGGCCGTTCTTGCGGATGGAGATTAATCCGTTGCCGAGAGTTATCGAGCCGGCGGCGCAGGTAACGGTGGCCGGCGGGACGGAGGTGCCGCCCGACGAGTTGCAGGGGTCGAGGCTGAGCTTGGTGACGCTCCCGCTCACTATGGCCGACGAGACGACGTTGGAGTTCTCGTTGACGGTCGCGTAGTTGATGTTGGGCAGGGAGTTGACGGCGTTGTTGACGGTTACGTCCCCGGAGCCTCCGACCTGCACGGACGCCGACTCGCCGCGGTCGTTCTGGAACTGGAAGGAGGTGCTGCACTGGGAGGTGCGCCCGCGCCAGTCGAAGCCGACCGAAGGGTAATTCCCGCTGGAGTCTGCCGACGCGGTGATGCCGCTGTCGAGGGTGAACTGTCGCGCCTGGCGCGTCCCAGTGTTGGCGAAGTCCATCGAGATTTCGTAGTTCGTCGCGTCGGAGAAGGCGACGGTCGCTGTGTCGTGACGGCGGATGGCGTCGAGCCGCGCCTTCTCGATGTTCTGCGCGAGGGTGCGCGCGGCGGCGTTGAGCCGCATCGAGGCGCGGGTTGACCTGACGCCGAGAACCACCGTGGTCGCGAGCACGGAGACGACCGCGAGCACGATGATCACTTGCAGCATGCTGAAGCCGCGGCAGTCGCGCGCCCCGCACGTTCGCTCTCTTGTAATCTCCACCGGCCTTACACCTCACGGGAAAGGATGAATAAAGGGGAGGCCCGCCGCGCGGGAGGGCCGCCAAGCCCCGCCAGAGGCGAAGCGGCAAGGGCCATGCCAGCGTGCCGCGGCGGGAATTGCTAAAAGAAATCGTCTGTTCGGGGCGGAGCGGCGGCGGCGGCTGTCACTATGCGTGACAACTCTGGGAAACCTCCTTCACACATCGGGGAGGCGCGGAAGGGTAGTTCACGCGTTACACAGGCGTTGTTACGGGCAGTAACAGATTAACGTGGCCCTTGAAAGCGCACGCGGCGTCGCGCCGGACACACGCCGCGGCGCAAGTCTTAGCGGGGAATGTCTGTTGCGGCGGCGGCGGCCTTTCGCCTGGAGAGCGGCCTGAGAGTTGCTCAAGGCGTTGGCCGTTGACGCGGCCCGGACGCGCCCGGCGTGATCTTTGTGCGTGGGCGTGGGCCGCGAGGGTGAAAGGGAGAAGTTGCCCGAAGGGCGGTGGTGCGGCACCTCTCAGGAATCCTCCGGGCCGACTTTCTCCAAACCCGACGGAATCGCCTCCCGGCGTGCAGTCCGCACATTGCGCGCCGAAGGCGAGGAGCG
>JALZHC010000441.1 GCA_030914105.1 Acidobacteriota bacterium | reverse complement strand
GCGCGGATAGAGCTGACCCCTGGGTGCGTCGGCGCGGGGGGCGCGACAGACGCGAACTTCCGTATACGGCGCGACAGAATAACACAAAGGGCGCGCGAGTGAAGCGGCGCGAGCGGAAAAAAGTTTTCCACAGGCCGCAAAGTTTTCCACAGGCCGCGATGCGTTGAGAAAAACGGGAAAGCGGCCCGCGCGGATAAGAAAAAGGCCCGCGCGGATAAAAATTTTCGCGCGCGGATGAATCTTCTACGAGCCGGCGGGCCTGAAAATTCTCCGGGCGGGTGCGGGCGGGCGTGCGCGCGTGTGTTGAGGTAAGATGCCGTGAGCGACGCATTGACGGAGGCTTGTAGACGGTCGCCGCACTGTTCGGCGCTGACGACCGCGAGGTCGCCAACGCGCGAAGGCGGCGGTCGCGTCCCCGCGTCTCTCGTCGTGCCAAAAGGGCGCGGCCCGTCCGCCGGCGTCCTCTTCGGCCACTGGATGTTGCCCGGCTCGCGCGCATCCCTGATTTGAAGTGATGAAGAGTCCGTTTGAAAACTTCTGTTAGCGCCTTCGCGCCCTTCGCGCCTGCTCCAGCGCCTTTGCGTTTAAGCGAGACTCTCTTAAACGCCAGGACATTAAGGTTCTCCGAGAAGGGCGCAAAGAAGTTTCGTCGGAGGTTTGATTGCTCGCGCTCCTGAACATCACGAACTTCGCGCTCATCAGCGAACTGAAGGTCGAGTTCGAGCGCGGACTCAACCTGCTGACGGGCGAAACCGGGTCGGGCAAATCCATCATCGTTGACGCGCTCGGCGTGCTCATCGGCGACCGCTTCACGGCGGAGATGATTCGCGCGGGCGAACGGCAAGCGTCCGTCGAAGGGCTGTTCACGCTCGGCGCGCACCCGCAGGTCGAGGCAATGCTCGAAGAGGCCGGCGTCAGCGTGCAGGCGCGCGGCGAAGTGGAGCTGGTCATCCGTCGCGAGCTTTCGGCTGAAGGACGTGGCCGCGTCTTCGTCAACAACCGTCTGGCGACCCTCTCGCTGCTGCGCTCTTTGAGGCCGCTGCTCGTGGACATCCACGGGCAGGGCACGCAGCAGACTTTGTTTGACCCCGACACGCACCTCGAACTACTCGACGCCTTCGCAGACCTCACAAACGCGCGCGAGGAGTTGGCCGCGCGATACAGGCGCTGGTCTTCGCTCGACCGCGAGCTGGCAGCCTTGCGCCGCGACGAGTCGGAGAAGTTTCACCTGACGGACGCGCTCCGCTTTCAGGTGAGCGAGCTTGAGTCGGCGCGTCTCGCGCCGGGCGAGGACGAGCAGCTCGAAGCCGAGCGCCGACGCCTCGCCAACCTTGAGCGTCTGACGGAGCTTTGCGGCGACGCCTACAACCTGACTTATGAGGAGAGCGACTCGACAGTGGCGCGGCTGGGCCGTCTGGAGCGGCAGACGGAAGAGCTTTCGCAGTACGAGCCTTCTTATAAAAACTACCTCGAAGGTCTCGGCTCGGCGCGAGCCGTGCTCGAAGACCTCGCGGCCTCTTTGCGCGACTTCCTCGACGGCCTGACCTTCTCGCCCGCGCGGCTCGACGAGATCGAGAGCCGCCTCGCGGAGATCGCGCGCCTCAAGCGCAAGTACGGCGGCACCATCGAGAGCGCGCTCGAACACCTCGCAGCCTCGCGCGACCGCCTCCGCCGGCTTGAGCGCACGGACGAGCGAGCCGAAGAGGTTGCGAAGGAGCTGGCCGAGGCGCGCTCGTCTTACCTCGAAGCGGCGACGCGCGTCCACCGTGCGCGCGTGAAGTCGGCGGGCGAGTTCCGGCGCGCGGTCGAAGAGTCTTTGAAGGAGGTGGCGTTGGAGCACGCGCGCTTTGAAGCGCGCGTCGCATCGCCCGCGTCATTCGACTCGGAGGAGGCTGCGCGGAGCTTCACGGCGTCGGGCTTCGACCGGGTCGAGTTCTACTTCTCGGCCAACGCGGGCGAGCCTCTGCGGCCACTCGCAAAGGTCGCTTCGGGCGGCGAGGCCTCGCGCCTGATGCTCGTCCTGAAGACGAGCGCGAGTCCCGCTCGCTTCCCGCGCACGATTGTCTTCGAGGTGGACGCAGGCATCGGCGGGCGCGTCTCCGAGGCCGTCGGGCTGAAGCTGAAGGCGCTCTCGCGCACGAACCAGGTGCTCTGCGTGACGCATCAGGCGCAGATCGCGCGCTTCGCCGACACGCACCTGCTCGTCGGCAAGCACAGCGCGCGCGGGCGCACGGAGGTCGGCGTCGAACAACTTGATCGACGCCGCCGAGTCGAAGAGATCGCGCGCATGCTCACCGGGGCCGACATCACAGAGGCCGCGCGCCGCCACGCGCGCGAGATGTTGAAGACGGCCTGAACTCTTGCAGCAGAGATTGCAGGAGGGCGCTCGTCCTTCTTTGATAAGCGCGCGGCGGCGCTTCCGCCGATAAGAGTGGCGGCGGCGCTTTCGCCGATAAGCGCGGCGGCGCTTCCGCGCGTCGGCGTTTGAAAGGTGAAGGGAATGGACAGACTATTCTTCTTAATCGGCGCGGCGTCGGCCTTCGTCGGCGTGGCGGCGGGCGCGTTCGGCGCGCACGGGCTGAGGGGCAGACTCGACGCGGACATGCTGGCGACCTTCGAGGTCGGCGTGCGCTATCAGATGTACCACGCCTTCGCGATCATCGCCGCGGCGTGGGCCGCCGCGCGCTGGCCGGGCGCGCTGCCCTCGGCCGCGGGCTGGCTCTTCCTCGCGGGCACAATCATCTTCTCCGGCAGCCTCTACCTTTTAAGTTTGACGGGCCAGCGCTGGCTCGGCGCGGTCACGCCCGTCGGCGGCCTGGCTTTTCTCGCGGGCTGGCTTTGTCTCGCGGGCGCGTGCTGGAAGAGTTAAGGAGTGGCAGTAGCCCGAACGTATCGGAAGGATGAAGGCGGAAGGCGGAAGGCGGAAGAGGATGCCTTAACAGCATCCTCTTCATCCTTCATCCTTCCGCCTTCATCCTTGAACCGACGCCCTTCCTGACGGTCGGGCTACCGTCTGCGCCAGAGGAAATAGACGGGCACGCCGGAGGCGAGGAGGGCGAGGCCGATGGCGCTATTGGCCGGGTACTTGTAGACGGTCGCCGCGACGATGAGCGCGCAGGCGGCGACGAAGAGCGCGGTCGTGAAGGGATGGCCGGGCACTTTGAAGCCGACGCGCGAGTCGGCGCGTGCGTCGCCCTCCGCGAAGTCGCCGGCAGCGCCGCTCTCGGCAACGTCGGCGCCGCTCTCGTCCGCGTCTTTAAGAGGCGCGCGCGCGTGGCGGCGGAAGACGAAGAGCGAGGCGGCTGTGAGGCCGAACCAGATGAAGTCAACCGAGACGACGTAGTTGAGTATCTGCTCGTAAGTCCCCGTGACGGCGATGACGGCGGCGAGCAAGCCCTGGAGCGCGATTGCCGCGACGGGCGCGCGCGTGCGCGCGTCGAGCCGCGCCACCTGCCGGAAGAACAGACCGTCCTCGGCCATCGCGAAGTAGACACGCGGCGCGGTCAGCATGCTCTGGCTGAGGAAACCTAAAGTGGAGACGGCGATGCCGGCGGCGATGAGCGCCGCGCCGCGCGGGCCGAGGGCGAGTCGCATCACCTCGGAGGCAGGCGTCGTCGTCGCGGCCAAGCCGTCTGCGCCGAGCGCGCGCAGGCAGGCGAAGTTGACGAGCGCGTAGAGCAGTATTACGCCGCAGACGCCGATGAGCAGGCCGCGCGGCAGGTCGCGGCGCGGCGCGCGCATCTCGCCCGCGACGAACGAGGCCGTCTGCCAGCCGCCGTAGGCGAACATCACGGGCGTCATCGCCGCGCCGAAAGCCACGAGCAGGTCGGCTGAAGGCGGACGGTCGAGCAGCGGCCCGGAGAGAGTGCGCGGCTCGGCGACGAAAAAGACGCCGCAGAAGATGAGCGCGGCGATGGCCGCGATCTTCAAGACCATCAGGAGGCTCTGCACGTTGCTGCCCGAACGCACGCCGAGGCAGTTGACGAGGGTGAGCGCGGCGAGCGCGGCGGCGGCGACGGCCCAGTCGGGCAGGTGCGTGCCCGTGATCTCCGAGAAGTAGCGCGCAAACGTGACGGCGACGGCGGCCATTCCGCCCGTCTGTATGACGAGCAACAGCGCCCAGCCGTAGAGGAAGGCGACCGAAGGGTGGTATGCGTCGCGCAGGTATGCATACTGCCCGCCAACTTCGGGGCGTCGCGCGGCCAGCTCCGCGTAGACGAACGCACCCACGAGCGCGACCGCGCCGCCCGCAAGCCACGCGCCGAGGATGAGGGAAGGCGTGTGCACCTGTCGGGCGACGACGTAAGGGTTGATGAAGATGCCGCTGCCGACGATGCCGCCCATCACGATCATCGTCGCGTCGAACAGTCC
>JALZHC010000440.1 GCA_030914105.1 Acidobacteriota bacterium | reverse complement strand
AGACTAAGGAGATGCAGAGATGAATAACTCGGCACGTCAGCGATTGGTTTCGAGGGTCAACCGGTTCAGAACCCTGATCGTCTTCTTCTGCCTGTTCGGCGTCGTCGCCGTCGCGCTCGTCCTTCCGTTGAAGCACGGCGCGAGTGCCGCCTCCGGCCCCGAAGCGCCGCCCAAAGTCATGCCGGCGACCTTCAACCAATTACTGTCCGGCTCGCTGCAAACGCCGAGCACCTTCAAGCCGACGGTGATCGCGCCGGTCGGCAGCGGCGTCTCGCAGGCCGTGCGCGACCTGCCGCTCACGAAGACCGTCGTCGGGCCGCCGTGGCTCGGCGACTCGCCGCGCCCGATTCATCCGCCGCACGCGCTCCCGACCCTGCCCGTCCAAGACCCCGTGCAGCAGAAGAGCGCGGCGACCGCTTCGATGCCGGCGGCGAACCAGACCTTCGACGGCATGAGCCAGTCGGACGCCTGCGGCAACTGCATCCCGCCCGACCCCGTCGGAGCCGTCGGGCCGAACCACTACGTCGAGATGGTGAACAGCTCGTTTGCCGTCTACAGCAAGTCCGGCACGAAGCTCTCCGGCCCCACAGACATCAATAGCCTCTTCCAGGGACTACCGGCGAACGCGGCCTGCCGGCTCTACAACGACGGCGACCCCGTCGTCGTTTACGACCAGCTCGCCGACCGCTGGGTGCTCACACAGTTCGCCGTCAACGGCGGCAGCGGCCCCTACGACGAGTGCGTCGCGGTCTCTTCGTCCTCCGACCCGACAGGCTCTTACTACGTCTACGACTTTCACCGCAGCGACACGGTCTTCCACGACTACCCGAAGCTCGGCGTGTGGCCGGACGGCTACTACATGACGACGAACGAGTTTGACGGCACGACCGAGACCTTCCTGGGCGCGGGCGTGGCCGCGCTCGAGCGCGACAAGATGCTCGCCGGCGACGCGGGCGCGCGCATGATCTTCTTCGACCTCTCCACCGTCAACAGCAGCTTCGGCGGGATGCTGCCCGCCACGCTCGACGGCGGCACGCTGCCGCCCGCAGGCTCGCCGAACTACGTAGCGGAAGTTGATTCGCAAATCAACTCGCCGACGCTCGGCGCGGACGCGATGCGCATCTGGAAGTTTCACGCCGACTGGGCCAACCCTTCCAACTCGACTTTCGGCGCGGACGGCCTGCCGGACTCGACCCTGCCCGTCGCCGCCTGGACTCCGGCGCAGTGCATCGAAGGGCAGGGCACCTGCGCGCCGCAGGAGGGCAGCCCGTACACGCTCGACATCCTCGGCGACCGTCTCATGTTCCGGCTCGCCTACCGTAATTTCGGCGACCACGAGTCGCTGCTCCTCAACCACAGCGTGCTGGCGGACGCGCGCGTCGGCGTGCGCTGGTACGAGGTGCGCGGCCTGAGCACGACGCCGACCATCTTTCAGCAGAGCACGTTTGCGCCGACCGACTCGCTCTGGCGCTGGATGGGCAGCATCGCGATGGATCACTCCGGCGACATCGCCGTGGCTTACAGCACCTCTTCTCCCGCGAGCTTCCCCTCTCTGGCCTATGCGGGCCGTCTCAACGGCGACCCCGCGGGTGAGTTGACGCAGGGCGAGGCCCAACTGTTCGCCGGCGGCGGGCCTGAGAACGTCGCCTTCTTCGCGCCGCCCGTCGGGCGCTGGGGCGACTATTCCTCCCTGACGGTTGACCCGACCGACGACTGTACTTTCTGGTACGTCAACGAGTATTTCAGCCCGCTGGCGCAGCAGGGAACCGACGCCCCCGGCGCGCCCTGGCGCACTCGAATCGGGAGCTTCAAATTCTCGCAGTGCGTGCCCTCGTCCGTGAACCCGACGCCGACGCCCACGCCGTCCGCGACTCCGACGCCGACTGCAACGCCCACGCCTTCGCCGACGCCGGCTCCGTCGGAAAACGCCTGCTTCGCGCCGGGCGTCACGGTACAGACCGACGACAGCGGCGACCAGAACGGCGCGCCGGCCACGAGCCAGCTCGACCTGACTTCGGTGCGGATCGCCGAGCCTTACGTCTCCGACACGGATCACTCCATCGTCTTCACCATCAAGGCCGACAACCTCAGCGGCGGCCCGCAGACGAACTCGACCTGGGCCGTCTTCCTGAACGTCGCCGACACCAACAACACGCAGCAGACCATCTTCTTCAACATGAACACCGTGGACGACCCGACCGGCGCGGTCGGCTTCAACTACGGCTACAAGAGCGGCAACAACACGACCTCGCAAGGCGCAGGCTCGGTCATCACGGGAAGCTACACCGCCGACGGCGTCATCACGCTCAAGGTCAACACGGCGGGCGTGCTCGGCTTCAACGACATCACCGGCGCGCACCAGTTCAACGTTGACCTGAGCAAGCCGGGCAAGAAGCTGACGGCCATCCAGGGCGAGACGGACGTCTTCGTGGGCGCGTTGGGCAACGGCGGCAGCCTGTCAGTGGACACGACGGACAAGGGGAGCGGGGAGTACACGACCGTCGGCAACGCCGCGTGCCGTCCGAGCACACCGACGCCCACGCCGACGCCTTCGGCAACGCCGACAGCGACGCCGACGCCTACTCCGTCGCCAACGCCTATCCCGACTCCGAGCGGGCCGCGTTACTACAACTACGCGCCGGAGCCTGCCGTCGGTGAGAATGCGGGCGAGCCTTCCATCGGCTACAACCCGGCCAGCAAACGCGCGATGTACATCGCGGGTCTCCAGACGCTTCGCGTGACGTTCCCGGAGAACTTCAATCCTCCGGGCTCGACGCCGGAGGCCGCGCCGGCCACCTGGGAAGACGTCTCTTCGATCATCACGCGCACGCGCTCGCTCGACCCGATCCTGTTCACAGACCGAAACACCGGGCGCACGTTCGCCTCGCAGCTCAACAGCCTGTCGCAGACTTCCGCCACGGGCGTGCTGGTCGGCCTCAACAGCCTGATGGCCTACTCGGACGACGACGGCGCGACGTGGACTCCCGCGCAAGTGAACCCGCCCGACGGCAGCTACGACCACCAGACCGTCGGCGCAGGCCCGTACCCGGCCTCGCTCTCGGCGCTCAGTAACCCGCTCAACAAGGGCGACGCGGTCTACTACTGCGCGCAGGCGGGCCTCGCGGCCTTCTGCTCGCGCAGCGACGACGGCGGCCTGAACTTCGGTCGCGCGATGCCGGTTGACACCGCCGTCAGTTCCAGCGCGGCCACGGGCTGCGAGGCCATTCACGGCCACGTGAAGGTTGCGCCGGACGGAACCGTCTACCTGCCGCACTTCGACTGCAACGGCCATCAGGGCGTCTCCGTCTCGACCGACGGCGGCACGACCTGGACTGTGCGGCAAGTGACGGGGAGCGCGCCGCCGTCTTCGGGCATACTCGACCCGTCGGTCGGCATCGCCAGCGACGGCACGGTCTATTTCGCCTACGTCGGCAAAGCGCCCGACAGCACGACCGACAACCACATCTACGTCTCGGTCACCAAAGACCGCGGCGTGACCTGGAGCGCCTCCGTAGACATCGGCGCGGGCCTCGGAATCAAGAACGCGGTCTTCCCCGCGGCGGTCGCGGGCGACCCCGAACGCGCGGCGGTCGCCTTCATCGGGACGACGACCGGCGGAGACCATGAGGCCGCCGACTTCAAGGGCACCTGGTACGGCTTCGTCGCGCACACATACGACGGCGGCCAGACCTGGAAGGTCGTCAACGCCAGCGGCGGCCCCGTCCAGCGCGAGGCCTGCATCTGGAACGAGGGCGGCAACAACGCTTGCCGCAACCTCCTCGACTTCAACGACGCGACCGTGGACGACAAGGGCAAGGTGCTCTTCGCATACGCCGACGGCTGCATCGACGGCTGCGAGACCGGCGGCCCGAACACCTACAGCTCGAAGGCGACCATCGCGCGGCAGTCCGGCGGGCGCGGCGTGTTCAAGCAGTTCGACACGCCCGAACCCGTCGCGCCCGTTCGGCCCTGGCTCTCAGGCCAGCGCGACGACCAGGCCGCTTACCTGAGCTGGATCGCGCCCGACAACGGCGGCTCCGCCATTACGGCTTACAAGATTTTCCGCGGCACGAGCGCCGGAAGCGAAGTCCTCATCGGCCAGACGGGCGGCGACGATCGGAACTACGTCGACCGCGGCGTTGACGCGTCGGTCGCGAGCTACACCTACAAGATCACCGCGGTCAACGGCGTCGGCGAGAGCCAGCCGAGCAACACTGTCTCTCTGACGGTCGGCAAGCGCGTCGAGTTCACAGGCTCGTGCAGCCTGCCGGGCGTCACGGCGATCAGCGACCCCGTCGGCGACGAGACGGACACGCTGCCGCAGCACGACATCACCGCCGTTAAGATGGCGGAACTCAAAGACAATGACGCGACCGGCGCGGCCAGTAAGATTCAGTT
>JALZHC010000439.1 GCA_030914105.1 Acidobacteriota bacterium | reverse complement strand
GCGCAGAGAGGTGCAACGCTCAAGCCTCTGCGCAATCTCTGCGAACTCTGCGCCTCTGCGGTGAACTATTCATGCTTTATGTTCAAGATTGAAGTAACCTTGAGTCGCGGGCAGTCCTTGACAAGTGTTCGGTCGCGGCGGCGATGATAGGCGCGCTCGCGACTGCTTTCGGCGGAGGGAGTGAGTGATGAGACGCAACGTGTTCTTCGTCGCCTGCGCGCTCGCGCTGTGCGCGTGTTCGGCGGGAGTCTTGAAGGCTCAGGCCGGCGGCAAGCCGGCGAGTGACAGGCCCGCGCCCGCGACGCGGAGTTATCCCGCGCCCGCCGAAGGCGATTTCCGCGTCCGCGACTTCCGCTTACGCAGCGGCGAGGTCTTGCCGGAGCTGCGTCTGCATTACACAACCGTCGGCACCCCGCAAAAAGATAGCGCGGGCGTCGTCAGAAATGCCGTCCTCATCATGCACGGCACGGGCGGGACGGGGCGCGCGTTCCTGCGCGAGCAGTTCGCGGGCGTGCTCTTCGGGCCGGGGCAACTGCTCGACGCGACGCGCTACTTCATCATCCTACCCGACGGCGTCGGCCACGGCGGCTCAAGCAAGCCTTCGGACGGACTGCACGCACGCTTCCCGCACTACGGCTACCGCGACATGGTCGAGGCGCAGTACCGGCTCTTGACCGAAGGACTCGGCGTCCACCACCTGCGCCTCGTGATGGGCACTTCGATGGGCGGGATGCAGACCTGGCTCTGGGGCGAGACCTACCCGGATTTTATGGACGCGCTGATGCCGCTGGCGAGCCTGCCCGCGGAGATCGCCGGGCGCAACCGGATGATGCGGCGCATGGTCACGGACTCGATTCGCGGCGACCCCGAATGGCAGGGCGGCGAGTACAAGCAGCAGCCGCGCGGCCTCACTTCGGCCATCTACACGCTCATCTTCATGGTCAGCAGCCCGCTTCAGTGGCAGAAGCAGGCCCCGACCAGAGCGGAGGCCGACAAGCTCTTCGACCAGTTGGTCGCCAACTACCAGAAGCAGTTCGACGCCAACGACATGCTCTACCAGTTCGACGCCTCGCGCGACTACGACCCCGCGCCCGAACTCGAAAAGATCAGAGCGCCGCTCGTCGCCGTCAACTCGGCGGACGACCAGGTCAACCCGCCGGAACTCGGAATCATGGAGCGCGAGATCGGGCGCGTGCGGCGCGGGCGCTACGTCCTCATCCCCACGAGCGACCAGACGCGCGGCCACGGCACACACTCTCTGCCCGCCGTCTGGAAGCAGCACCTCGCCGCGCTGCTCGCGGAGTCGGAGCGTTGACTTCATGGCTCGCGGCGCGCTTCGCCTTGCGCCGCCGTGCGCGTTCTTCGTATGCTAAACGGCAGGCCCGCTCTGCGCGGGGTTGTGCGGGTCTAATAATTCTTGAGCTGAAAGTAAGTAAAGCTCAACGCAGAGGCGCAGAGGACGCAGAGGGGGCGCTGAGGTTTGAGCTTTGAGACGTTGAGCTTTGAAATATCGGATTTGAGATTTGAAATCTCAAATTTGAAATCTGCCTTCCTCTGCGCCCCCTCCGCGAACTCTGCGCCTGCGGCGGTGAATCTCAACGCCCTCAACACTCAAGGTTGAATCAAGGCCGGGATTTTAGGCAACGCCATTCGAGTTCACGCTCGCCGGCGTCGCACTCATGCGGTCATCAGGAGTCCAATGTTAAAGGCAAGGCAGTTCAGCGTTCTCCTCATCCTTCTACTCACGTTCCAGCCCGCGGCTCTGGGTCGTCCGCTCGCGCAAACGTCGAAGACGAGCGCGCCGCAGCCGCAGCCGCAGCAGGACGCGGAGGCGGACGCGCGCCGTCGTCGCCGGGAGGCTTTCGAGATCGTCTGGCAGACGGTCAAGGATAACCACTTCGACCCGACCTTCGGCGGCACTGACTGGGACGCCGTGCGCGCGGAGTTCGTACCGCTCGTCGAGCGCGCCGCAACCGACCGAGAGCTGCACGCGCTCCTCCAGCGGATGCTCAACCGCCTCGGCCAGTCGCACTTCAACATCATCACGCCCGAAAGCATCCCCGCCACGGACGACGCCGACGATGCGGACGACGCCGACAACCCCGCCGCGCCCGGCACGAAGAAGCCGCACAGGCCGGGCAGCCTCCTGATGGCCGACCACCTGACCTACGGCATCGGCATTGACCTGCGCGTCATCGCCGGCGCGGCGGTCATCACGCGCGTCGAGCCTGGCTCGCCCGCCGCGCGCGCGGGGCTGCGGCCCGGCTTCGTCCTGCGCGGCGTCGATGGCCAGTCGGTCAGCAGGCTCATCCGGATGCTCGAAGCGGCGGCGGTCTACGAGCCTTCGGCGCTCCACCAGATTCCGGAGGAGATTCTCGTCGGGTTCGTCAACGGCGAGCCGGGCACGTCGGTGCGTCTCTCTTACCTCGACGGGCTCAACCGCCTGCGCCGCGTCGTCGTCCCGCGCGAGCACCTCTCCGGCGAGTTGTCGCCGGTCTTTCAGGCGATGCCTTCGCAGTTCTTCGAGTTCGAGTCGAAGCGCCTGCGCGGCGGAGTCGGCTACATCCGCTTCAACCTCTTCGTCGCGCCCGTGCTCGACAAGTTCTGCGCCGCGCTGCGCGGGATGAGGGACGCGCCGGGCCTTGTGATTGACCTGCGCGGCAACCGCGGGGGCCTGCTCGGACTCGTCTACGGGCTGGGCGGACTTCTGGAGACGCGCGACGTTTCCTTCGGCACGATGCGGACGCGCGCCGGCTGGTACGAGTTGCAGGTCAACCCGCAGAAGAACCCTTACCGGGGCCAACTGGCCGTGCTCATCGACTCGACGACGCAGTCGGCGGGCGAGATTTTCGCGGGCGGACTTGAGGAGTCGGGCCGCGCCGTCGTCGTCGGCGAGCGCAGCGCCGGCGCGACCCTGCCCTCGGCTGCGAAGGAGCTGCCGACGGGCGCAATCCTCCAGTACGCCTTCGCGGACTTCGTGACCGCCTACGGCAACCACCTCGAAGGCCACGGCGTCACGCCCGACGTTTCGATCAGGCTCAGCCGCCGCTCGCTCCTCGCGGGCCACGACGCGCAGCTCGATGCCGCGCTCAACACAATCGAGACCCGCCCGGCCCGCGCCGCCGCCCCGCAGCCGCCGGGCGTCATCGTCGTCGCGGCCACGCAAGCCCCGACCAATGGTGCGACGACGAAAGGCGACGGCGAGAGTTTGCGAGGGGGCGACGGCGCGACGGCTCAACACGACGGCTCGAAAGCTGCCGACGGCGCGAAGGCTGCGGGCGACGTTGAAGTGAGAGCGGCGGGCGACGCGTCGGCGAAGTCAGGCGCGAAAGAGAATTCAACGGGCAATGGCGGGGCGGGAGCGAAAGAGAGCGCGACCGAGAAGGACAGCGCGGGGACGAAAGAGAGCGCCGCTGGGATTGACCCGCGCGTCCGGCCCTTGCTCGAAAAGTTCTACGGGGCCATCGGCGGGCGCGAGGCTTTCGCTCGTCTCTCGACGCGCATCTCGAAGGGCACGTTCGAGGGCACGAGCGCCGGTCTGAAGCTCGACGGCACCATCGAGATTCTGGAGAAGTCGCCCGACAAGTCCGTGACGCTCATCAGCGTGCCCGGCGCGGGCGTCATGCGCCGCGGCTTCACGGGCGAGTACGGCTACCAGCAGATACCTCTGATGGGCTTCCGCCGCATCGAGGGCGCGGAGCTGGACGAGCTGAAGCTGACCTCGGACTTCAACTGGATGGTTGACCTCGAACGCCTCTACCCGAAGATGACCCTGAAGGGCACGGCCGAGAGCGGCGGCGCGCAGCTCCAGATCGTCGAGGCGGAGACTGCCGCGGGACTGCCCGCGACGCTCTACTTCGACGCGAAGACCGGCCTCCTCGTCCGGCGCGACCGCATCTACTTTGAAGACTACAGAGAAGTGGACGGCGTCCGCCTCCCCTTCACAGTCCGCGACGACTTCTCGGTCGTCCACCTCACAGAGGTCAAACACAACCAGCCGCTCGACGACGCGCGCTTCGTGGAAGAGAAGAACTGCTTCACTCAGTAAGAAACTGTTTGAGGAGTCCGCGAAAGCCCCGAAGGGGCATTATGCAATAGCCAGGGGCAAAGCGAAGGCGATAGCCTGAGCGTCGCCCCTGGTCAAGAAGATAGAAATCTGACGAAGCCCTGAAGGGGCGAAATAATGATGAGATTATTTCGCCCCTTCAGGGCTTCGAATCTTGATTGTCCCACTACCAGGGGCGTTGCTTCGTTGCTTCGCACCTTCGCTCTGCCCCTGGCTATCACATGACGCCCCTTCGGGGCTTCGCTTCGTTCCTTGATTCTCAGCCCCTCATCTTCCGCGCCGCCGCGTCAATCGCCTCGGAGAGTTTTTCGGCGCGCGGGCCGCCGCCCTGCGC
>JALZHC010000438.1:2161-4404 GCA_030914105.1 Acidobacteriota bacterium | reverse complement strand
CTCCTGACTCGCGACTCTTCTTATCACTTATCACTCATCACTTATCACTTCAGCTTGTTCTCCTCCCCACGCACGAGCCTGCCGATGTTGGCGCGGTGCATGAAGATGATGAGCGCGCCGCCGAGTGTCGCGGCGGTCAGAAGGGGGAGGTTGTTCGCGCCCGCCGTGCGTTGGCCGAGCAGCCAGACAGCCAGGGGGATGAGCGCCGCCGCCGCGACCGAGCCGAGCGAGACGTAGCGCGTCGCCCAGACAATGATGACGAAGACGACGAGCGCACACAACACAGCCAGCGGCGCGAGCACGAGGAAGACGCCGAGGCCCGTCGCCACGCCCTTGCCGCCGCGGAAGCCGAGCCAGACCGGAAAGACGTGGCCCGCGACGACCGCCAGCGCCGAGGCCGCGACCCACCAGTCGGCGTTCGCGCCGTCGGAGAGAACCCAGCGCGCGACGAGCACCGCCGCCGCGCCTTTGAGGGCGTCGAGCAGAAGCGTCATCACGCCGGCCCACTTGCCCGCGCGCCGCGTCACGTTGGTCGCGCCAGTCCCGCCCGAACCCGTCTCGCGCACGTCGCCGCCGCCCGCCGCCCGCACGACCAGATAACCGAACGGGATCGAGCCGAGCAGGTAAGCTAGCAGGACGATAAAGACGCCGAGCATCCGACCGAACCCAGACGAGAACAGGGACAAGCTGTGTAGCGCGAAGCCCGACTATAACAAGCGCCCGAAGCGCACGACAAGGAGCGAAGGCGCGCTCGAATGCAAGGCGGAAGGCGGAAGGATGAAGTAGTAGCCAGTAACCAGTAGTCAGTATCCAGTAGAAAGACAACTGCTTCCCTACTGGATACTGGCTTCTGGCTACTGGCTACTGCTTTCCCTTCGTCCTCGTCAGTTCAGCGACGCCTCGATCATGTCGGCGATTTCGTAGAAGTCTTTGGCGTCGATGGCCGCGCCGAAGCCCATCTTGACGGGGCGCGGCAGCGTGCCGACGATGAGGAGCGAGCCGCCTTCGTGCGGGACGAGCTTGCAGCAACGTTTTATCTTGAGCGTGAGTCCGCCGGACTGCGACTCGACGCGCGCGAGGTTGTTGGCGCGCTTGATGAGTTCGCCGTTGGCGTTCAGTTTTCCGCACGCCGCCGCGTCGCCCGCGAACTTCGATTTGCCGAAGAACTTCGGGTCTTCGAGCGCGACCTCGCCGAAGAGGGGCTTCGATAACTGCGCCGTGTAGAGCAGAAGCCCGACGTGCGAGCCGACGCCCTGACGGTTGACGGAGACTTGCAGGTGCGTCGGTCGCTGAGCGGGCAGGTCGAAGTGCAGGTTGAAAAGCGTCTTGTCCTTCCCGCCCAGAAGCGCGCCGGCCATGTCGCTCAGCATCGAGCCGAACGAAGCCGTCCCGGCCTCGCCCGCCTCCACCTCGTACTTGATGGGCGCGCTTGAGCCGACCTCCTCGCGCACCTTCTCCTCGACCTTCGCGCCGACGGTCGCGGCGTCCTGCGACGTATAAGCCAGATTGTTCATCGTCCTCCTTCTCTGCGAAAGGCTTTCCGACGTTCGGGCCGGACTCGTCCTGCCGGCCTTGCACGGTGGGTTCGGCGGCACGAACGCCGCCCGTTAAAAGCTTTGAGAGATGATGTGCCCACGTGGGTTCGTGCATTTTAACTCTTCCGGCGGGAGCGCGGGCAAACCGCTGGAGGACGAGCGCGAATAAGAGCTTGCACGCTAACCTTCCTCTTTCCATAAACGCCTCACGCCTCTTTCCATAAACGCTTCACCTGAATGACAGGGCCGTGCTCAATCTCAAATCAAGCGCGGCTGCCCCAGGCGAAGACGGCGCGGATGACGACGGGCGAGTTCGCCAGCAGTATCGTCAAAAGAGTCCGCGGGTGGCGGATGTCTTCGACCAGGAAAAAAATCCGCCCCATCAGGTACATCAGCAGCACGAAGATGACGAGCGGGACGACGCTGTCAACGAACCGCCCTTCGTGAAAGCCTGGATAGGTCATCGCCGCCCAGTTCAGGAAGACTTGATACAAGAGCATGTTCAGGAAGATGCAGATATCGCCGAGCAGGTCGGAGCGCGGGTCGCGCAGGAACACGGACTTGGGCTTGCGCTTCGGCGGCGAAAAGTATCGGAAGACCAGAACCGTCTGGACGACGTTGTAGACGAGGCCGGCTGCGAGAATTATGCCGCTGCCTTCTCTGCCGAGGTCGGAGTCCGGGAACAAGTCTAAAAAAGAGAGCGCGACC
>JALZHC010000438.1:0-2151 GCA_030914105.1 Acidobacteriota bacterium | reverse complement strand
GCCAGCGTGAAACACATGCTCAACGCGAGGTAGATGGCCGGGAGGAAAATACAACCGAAGGGCAGCCAGCCTCCCGACTCTTCCCGCTCACCCAGCCTCTTGAGTCGCTGATGAAAGTGCCAACGCTTCAGAACCGCGGCGACCGAAGGCAGGACGAGCATCCCCGCGTAGAAGAAGAGCAGCTCCGCCTTCGCCAAAAAGTCGCCCGCCGCGGCCTCCCGAAAAACGAGCAGGAGGAGCCTGACGAGTATCTGCATAAAGAGGACGTTTGCCAGAAAGATCAGAACGTCGAAGAGCAGCCCGCGATTCCTCCGCGCGAAGATGTCCGCGGCCAGGCTTGCGGCTGCCGCGCGCGGCTGGGCGCAGTTCCGGTCTTCCGTTTTCTTCCTCGTCATGCACTCGTCAAAGGCTCTTGCTTGTCAGGTCAGCCGGCGCTCCTTCGGACTCAAATCAGGCGGCGGCGCAGGAGGTCGAGCGCGGCCTGGGAGGCGCGCCAGCGGATGAGGTGGCGGTCGCCTGGGAGCAGGATGCGTCGGTGCTCTGTGTGCGCGTCGTCGGCGAGCGAGATATAGACGAGGCCGACGGGCTTCTCTGTCGTGCCGCCGCCGGGGCCTGCTATCCCTGTGACCGAGAGGCCGAAGTCGGTCGCGGCGCGGCGCTTGACGCCCTCGGCCATCGCCTCGGCCACTTCCGCCGAGACCGCGCCGTGTCGCTCGATTAACTCCGCTGGCACGCCGAGCAGGCGCGTCTTCGCCTCGTTCGAGTAGGTGACGACGCCCTCCATAAAATAGTTAGAAGAGCCTGGCACTTCCGTCAGACGGTGTGCGACGAGGCCGCCCGTGCAGCTCTCTGCACAGGCCAACGTGAAGCCGTTAACCGCCAGGCGAAGTCCGACGACCTCCTCCATCTGTTCGCCGCGGAAGGCGAAGATGGAGTCGCCGAGCCGCTCTTCGATTTGGCCGGCGAGTCCGTCGAGCAGAAGCTCCGCCTCCTGCTCGGTCTTCCCTTGCGCGGTGAGGTGAATCTCAATCTCCGTGTTGTTGAAGAGGATTGTCGTCTGCGGGTTCTTGTACTGCGTGTAGACCGGAGCGATGCGCTCGTCAACCGCCGACTCGCCCATCCCTGCGACACGCAGCACGCGACGCGCGACGTGCAGGCCGCCCGCGCGCTCCGAGAGTTTCGCGAGCACGTGAGAGTCGAACATCGGCTTCAACTCGCGCGGCGGGCCGGGCAGAAGGACGACGATGCGCCCCTCGTGCTCGACGTACATGCCGGGCGCTGTGCCGTTCGGGTTCGGCAGGACTTCCGCGCCTTCGATGACCATCGCCTGCCGCGCGTTGATGTCCGGCATCTTGCGGCCCCAGTGGAGAAACCTCGCCTTGATCTCTTCGAGCATCTTCTCGTCGAGCGAGAGGCGGCGCGAGAGTGCGCGCGCGGCGATCTTGCGCGTGATGTCGTCTTCGGTGGGGCCGAGTCCGCCGGTGAGGACGACGACGACCGAGCGCTTCAAGGCGTCGCGGATGGTCTCTTCGAGCCGCGCGTCGTCGTCGCCGACGATGGTCTTCAGTTTGACCTCGATGCCGACCGAGTTGAGCCGGTCGGTGAGCCAGAGGCTGTTGGTGTCGGTGCGGAAGGGCGTCAGCAACTCGGAGCCGACGGCGATGATCTCGGCGGTAAGCATGCGCGTGATTGTAACTCAAGTGGTAAGTGATGAGTGATGAGTGATAAGTGAAAACCGCGGCGACTGCCTTCTCTTATCACTCATCACTTATCACTTATCACTCCCGGCGTAAGTGCCGAACGCCTGAACCTCGCGCAGCCACATGACGAAGGGGCGGTTGGGTGGGCCGGCCTGCGCCGGTTGAAGGAGGCGGAGGCTTTTGGCTTCGAGCGGGTCGAACTCGAAGGCCGCGCGGTCGAAGTTCTCGCCCGGCTGGAGGCGCGAGAGGGTGCGCCAGCCGCCTTGACCGTCGGGCGCTTGCAGCTCCAGCTGGCGCGAGGGCATATAGCGGTCTTTGTCAAAACCCCAGTAGACGTAGACGGCCGTAACGCGCGCCGTCCGACCGAAGTCCAGCTCGACCCAGTGCTCGACGGGGCTTTCGGCGGAGACCCAGTTGCCCTGGTTGTAGCGCAGAGACTTGATCTGGCGCA
>JALZHC010000051.1 GCA_030914105.1 Acidobacteriota bacterium | reverse complement strand
TCCGAAGGCAGCTCGAAGCGTTCGAGAACCTCGAATACGACCCGGAGCGCCCGCTGATGAACAACATCTCGACCGACGAGATCACGCCCGGCTGGGTCTGCTTCTATTACGACGAGACGCTGGGCGAGTACGTCTACGTCGGGATGCGCGAGCAGGCCGTGAAGAAAGATGAAGTGAAGCAGGGCGGGTTCGCGGTCGTCGTCTCGGGGTTGTCGAAGGGCTGCGGGTCTTCGCGCGAGACCGCGCCGTTCGCGGAGAAGGCCGCGGGGCTGCAACTCGTCATCGCCAAGACCATCGAGAAAATCTACGGGCAGAACTGCCAGAACATCGGGCTTTTGACCTCGACCGACTTCGGCCTCATCGAGCGCATCCGGCGCGGCGAGGAGATTCCGCTCGCGGAGTTCACGCGCGGACTCGACCCCATCTCACGGCAGATAGTCGAGTATGGCGGCCTCTTCAACTACAACAAGGCGCGGCTCGCGGGCGAGGTCACGCCGCCGTCGCTTGAGACGAAGCGGCGGCCGATGAACATCGTCGAGAAGATCGTCGCGCGCCACGCCTTCGTGCGCGCCGGAGAGGTCGGCGTCGAGTCGGTGAAGCCCGGTGACGCTCTGTTCGCCGTCGCGGACGTGCGCTTCTCACATGAGTACGTGACGCCCATGGCTGAGAGTCTCTTCCGCGCGGCGCTCGGCAGCGAGGCGCGCGTCACGCGGCCGGAGTCGGTCTACGCCTTCCGCGACCACCTGACTTTCCTCGGCCGCGTGATGCCGGAAGAGAAACGCAAGCTGGGACTCCTCGACCGCGCCAACGGACTCGCCACCACGCAAGCAGGCTTCACGGAGCGGCAGGGCATCAGGCTCTACGGCGAGAGCGCGGAGGGCGGCTCCGAAGCCATCTGCCACAACGCGGTGGTCGAAGACATCGCGCTGCCGGGCCAGCTCGTCATCGGCACGGACTCGCACACGTGCATGGCGGGCGTGCTCGGCTGCTTCGCCTTCGGCGTCGGCTCAACTGACATGGCGAACGCCTGGTACACCAGAGACATTCGCATCAAAGTCCCCGAAGTCGTCCGCTTCGTCTTGAAAGGCCGCAAGCGTGCCGACGTGTCTGCGAAAGACGTGATGCTCGTCGTCCTCGCCACAGACTACATGAAGCAGGGCAAAGGCATCGGGCAGGTTCTGGAGTTCGCGGGCGAAGGCTTGAAGGACTGGCCGATTGACGAGCGCGCGACGTTGACGAATATGGCCGTCGAGGCCGGAGGATTTACGGGCATCATCGAGCCGGACGAGATGACGCTTGAATACTTAAAGAGAATGCGCGGCCTCTCTGAAGAAGAGATTCGCGCGGGCTTCCTCAGAAGTGATGAGGATGCGGAGTACGCGGCGAGCTTCGAGATTGACCTCAGCGAGATTCGCCCGATGGTCGCCACGCCCGGCGACCCGCGCAACGGCATCCCCGTCAGCGAACTCGAAGAGCCGGTCAAGGTTGACATCGCTTACGGCGGTTCCTGCACCGGCGGCAAGATGGCCGACATGGACATGTACGCGGCTATCTTGAAGCGCGCCATCGAGCAGGGCCGACGGGTCGCGCCCGGCGTCCATCTTTACTTGCAGTTCGGCTCGCAGAAGATCAAGCAGTACGCGCGCGAGCGCGGCTACATCGAGATTTTCGAGCGGGCCGGCGCAGAGTTGATTGACCCCTCTTGCGGCGCGTGCATCAACGCGGGGCCGGGCGCGTCGAAGTCCGCCGAGCAGGTGACGGTGAGCGCACAGAACCGAAACTTTCCGGGCCGCAGCGGGCCGGGCAAAGTCTACCTGGCCTCGCCGTTCGTCGTCGCGGCCTCGGCGATTGCGGGCCACATCGTCGAGCCGGACGAGTTCTTACGCGAGCGCGAGGAGGAGCTGGTCGGCGCATGAAGGTGATCGGAAGGGGGCGGCTCTTTCAAGGCCACTCGCCGAAGTACGAGCGCGTCGAGCGCGAGCGCCGCTTCCTGCTCGACCATCTCCCCGAAGGACTCGACCTCAAGGCCGACCACGCGCAGATCACGGACAACTACATCACGGGCACGCGCCTTCGGCTGCGCAAGTCTCGTTGGGTCTCGACGAACGAGTGGACGCTCAAGCTCACGCAGAAGTACACGCCCGCCCCGCCCGACTTCTCGCGCACGCTGATTACGAGCATCTACCTGAACGAGTACGAGTACGAGACCCTCTCGGTCTTCGAGGGCAACGAGCTTCGGAAGAACCGCTACCCTTTCGAGCACGAGGGGCGCAAGTATTCCATTGACGTTTTCCTCGGCCCGCTGCGCGGCCTCATCCTCGCCGAGACGGACTTCGACACGGACGAAGAGTTAGAGGCGTTTGCGCCGCCCCCCTTCGCCTTCCTCGAAGTGACGCGCGACGAGATGTTCACGGGCGCGCGCCTCGTCGGACTCAACGCGGAAGAGATTCGCCGCGAGCTTGAGCGCCGCGTGACCGCCGCGCCGGACGTAAGTTGACGAGCGCCCGAACCGGGCTCGAACTCAAGGATGAGCCACGATGAGACTCAGAATCCCCCGAACGTTCTTCGCGTTGTTGCCCGCCGTCGTCCTCTTCCTTCCCGCACAGGCGCTCGACGGCGCGGCGTCGCCGTTCGGTCGCGCGCCGCTCGCGCCGGCGCAGGCACAGTCGCCGGCGCGCAGCCAGTCGGGCGAGTGGAAGAGCTTCCGCGGGACGGTCGGCAAGTACAGAGTTCAGATGCGCCTGCGACGCGCGGGCGACGCGCTCGACGGCTCCTACTTCTACGAGCGCTCGCAGAGAGGCGGCCTGCGGCTCGAAGGGGCGGTTGACGGCGAAGGCCACTTCACCCTGCGCGAGTTCGACGCCGCGGGCGCGCAGACGGGCCTCTTCAAAGGCACCTGGGACGAAGAGGAGCAGGAGCAGGAACTCTACCTCACGGGCCAGTGGTCGCGTCCCGATGGCACGCGTCAGACAGAGTTCTCGCTCGCGGAGATGTTCATCGCCTTCCGCGGCCCCGCGCGCATCGTCACGCGCGAGCTGAAGGACGCAGACCGCCGCATGAACTTCGAGATCAACATCGAGTACCCGCAGCTCGAAGGGCTGAGCGCGGCGGGTGCCGCAGGCTTCAACGAGGCCGCGCGCGCGCTCGCCGCGAAAGAGGCGGCGAACTTCCGCAAGGGCGTGGCCGAGTACCGCGCCGACTACCGTGGAGAGAAGCCGTCCGGCCCCGGCAACTCGCTCGACCTCGGCTACTATGTTGACTACGCCGACGACAACCTCGTCAGCATAGGATTCACCGAAGACACTTACTACGCCGGGGCGGCGCACCCGAACCACGCGACCGTCGTCTTGAACTACGACCTGAAGGCGGGCCGCGCGCTCCGCCTCGCAGACCTCTTCCGCCCCGGCTCGCCCTACCTGAAGACGATCTCCGACTATTGCCTCCGGGAGCTGAAGGGCGACTCAGACCTCGAAGGCACGACGGACATGATAGACGCGGGCGCGTCGGCCAGGCTTGAGAACTACCGGAACTGGCTCGTCAAGCGTCAGGGCCTTGAGATTACGTTCGACCCCTACCAGGTCGGGCCTTACGTCGCGGGGCCGCAGTACGTCACAATCCCTTACAAGGCTCTGGCGAAAATCATCAACCCCTCCGGGCCGCTCGCGCCGCTCTTGAAATGATCCGCGCCGTTCTTGAAATGACCCGCGCTCGCGCCGTTCCCGAAGTGATGCCTTGTTCTTGAAGTGATGTCTTCCGCCTTCGTCAACATCTACACCGTCGGCCACGGTCGCCACTCCTGGGCGGACTTCCTGGCGCTGCTGCGCGAGTACGGGATAGAGCTTGTGTGCGACGTGCGCAGCGCGGCGCGCTCGCGCTGGCCGCAGTTCAACGGGCGCGTGCTGGCCGAGAACCTGCGCGAGGCAGGCATTGGCTACGAGTGGTTGCCGGAATGCGGCGGCAAGGTCATCGCGCCGGCGGAAGAGTTGAACCGCGGGCTGGACAGAATCATGGAGCTGGCATCCGAGACGCGCGTCGCGCTGATGTGCTCCGAGTCGCAGCCTTTGACGAAGCACGTAGAGCCGCGCGCCAACTGCCACCGCGTCGGACTGCTCGGCCCGCCCTTGCGCGCGCGCGGCGCACGGCTCATACACATCCTGCCCGGCGGCGGCTCGCTCGAAGTTGACGAGTCGTCTCTGCCCTCGATCTGGTGACGAGCCTTCTCCGACGCGAAGAGAAGGCCGCCCGCGCCGACCCTCCAAACTTCAACCGAAGCTCTCCGAGCTTCAACCGAAGCTCTGCAAAACTTCAACAGAGGCGCGCGAAATCCTTTTAATCCTGTCACGGCTCAGCCGCGCAGCCGCTCCGGCCTTGAACTGTGCGGCGCGATTGTTTATGAAATAAGAGAAGCCCCGACAGTTAAGAGAAGCGCGAACGCACGCGCGAGCGTTCCCCCGCCGGCCTGCTGCCGAACGCGCGCGCGGCCTTTGAAAATTTCTGCGGGGGGAGGCGAATGGAGACGAGGGAGAAGGCGGAGGCCGAGCGGCTCAAGCAGAACGAGGACGTGAAGCGCGCCCTCAAGCAGACGGGCGGGCAGGCGCTCAAAGAGCGTGAGGCGCGCAAGGAAGAGGCCCGGCAGCCGGAGCAGGCCGAGAAGCTTCACAAGTTCTGGGCCGGCACCTACCTGCTGCTGCTCGTCGCGCTCGGCGTCGTCTACTACGGCCTGCGCCTCAACTTCTTCGACCGGCTGCCCTTCGTCGCCGACTACCACGTGACGGTGCAGCGCGGCGTCGTCGGCGCGATGGGCATCGTGCTCGTGCTCGCCGTGACGAAGGCGGTCAACGCGTACTTCATCAGTCAGCTCGAAGACTCGGTCTCGCGCTACAACCTCGGTCGCATCGCGCGGCTGCTCGCCGCGGTCGCCATCTTCTTCATCGCGCTCTCAGTTCTCTTCGCCAACTGGTACACGGCGGTCGTCTCGCTCGGCCTCATCTCGCTCATCCTCGGCTTCGCCTTGCAGACGCCGATCACGAGCTTCATCGGCTGGGTCTACATCCTCGTGCGCGCGCCCTACCGCGTCGGCGACCGCATCAAGATCGGCGACGCCACCGGCGACGTGATTGACGTGAGCTACCTCGACACGACGCTGTGGGAGTTCGGCGGGCAGTATCTTTCGACCGACCACCCTTCGGGCCGCGTCATACGCTTCCCGAACTCGAACGTGCTCTCGACCGCCGTCTACAACTACTCGTGGCCGCTCTTCCCCTACATCTGGAACGAGATCACCTTCAGCGTCGCCTACAACAGCGACCTCCAGTTCATCGGCCAGACGATGATGGATGTGGCCGACGAAGAGATCGGCGAAGCGATGCGCGAGCGCATCCGCGTCTACCGCGAGATTTTGGCGCAGACGCCCGTCAACGAACTCGAAGTGCGCGAGCACCCGGCGGTCGTCTTCCGCGTCAACCAGAACACCTGGATTGACGCCACCGTGCGCTACCTCGTCCAGCCGCGCGAGGCGGGCCGCGTCAAGACCAAACTCATCAAGAAGATGCTCGAACGCCTCAACGCCGAACCCCAACGCGTCAAGTTCCCGAAGGACGACAACCGCTGACGCGGGAGGGCGGAAATGTTTCGCGTGTATAGGCTGTATGAGTAGTCTGCGCAGGCCGTCAGGACGTGTTACCGAAGTTATTGAAAGTGAAAGTTAATGCGCTGGCATAAGGGCGCTCAGCTATGGTACAAGCTGCATATGGTTCTGACTCCGCCCACCCTCAAGCAGTATCACGTCTTTCTCGCCACGCCGTGTGACGTTAACGAAGAACGGCAACTCGTCCAGCAGTTTTTTGAGCGATACAATCGACACACTGCACAACTTTGGGGTGTGCGCTTCGAAGTGGTTGATTATGACAATTACGCTACCGTCGGCGTGGGTCGCCCGCAAGAACTGATTACGCAACAGACCTTAGAGCGTTTTAAAGAGTCGCTGGCTTTGGTTATCGGCATCATGGCGCAGCGCTTCGGCTCGCCGACCGGGGAAGCAGAGTCAGGGACGGAAGAGGAGTTCCGTTGGGCGCTGGCACATTACAGGCAGCACGGCTTCCCGGAGATCAAATGGTTCTTTAAACGGATCGAGCGATTCGTCGCCCCACCCGACCCGGAAGCAATTACTGAAGCCGCAGCCCAGTGGCAGAAAGTACGCACTTTCCGTGAAGAACTCAAGACGCTGCCAATGTATCTTGCAGAATATCCGGATACGGCTAATTTCAGAGAGACCTTCGAGAATGATTTAAATCGTTGGCTCGCGGAGCGCGCCCGGCCCTGGGTTGCCGCTGCCCCTCAAAGGGGGACCCGACCTTCACATGATTTAACTGTCCCGGCGACCTATTACGAAACGCTTGAGCGCGACTTTCACCGGCTCGACATCGCGGGATTGATAACGACAGGGCCTTTGAAATCCCGCTGAGTGAGATTTATGTTCGGCTCCGGGTGATGTTTGATGAGGAGCTACAGAACGATCCCAGCCAAGTCGCCGACGCTGAAGCAATCGACATCCAAACAGCGCTGCTGCGGTATTCTAAGCTCGTCATCGTAGGAGACCCTGGGAGCGGAAAGTCCACCTTCCTCAAATACGTGGCGCTCATGTTAGCGCGCTCTGTACTGCAAAATAACCCCCGCTATTGCCCTGGAGAAACCGTGCATTCAGGAACCGCTGCCCATTCCTGTCTTCATCTCGTGTTGGGATCTGTCGGATTTTCTCAGGGCACGCGGCGAGGCCCAGTTATCCGAGCTACTGGATTTCTTATCCGAGAGAGTAACCAAGTCTGGCTTTCAGATCGCGGTTGGAGAATTAGAGTCATTGCTCAACGCCGGAAGCTGCTGTCTACTATTCGACGGCCTTGACGAAGTGCCGACCGATGCGGGCCGCGCAGTGGTGAGTCGCTTGCTCGAAGATTGTATCAAGCAGTTTCCCAATAATCGATACGTAGTTACTTCGCGGGTGCGGGCATATACAGGAGACACGATTCTGAAGGGCGAGTTCGCCCGTTGCGATATTCAGCCGTTTGACGCCAACGACCGAGCGCAATTCTTGAAAAATTGGGTGGCGCTACTCTTCAGGACTTCGCCCGAGCAGGTGCTCGGCGAAGGCACAGATGCCAACCGCGAGTTCCAAAGTCTGACCCAAGGCATCGAGGCCAACGACCGCATCCGCCCGCTCGCGGTCAATCCGCTCCTGCTGACTGTGATCGCCATTGTTCATTGGAACCGGAAGCGCCTCCCCGAACAGCGAGTCGATCTGTACGATGAGTGCGTGGATGTTTTGCTGGGGCAGCGAAAGGAGGCGGAGCACATCCAGTCGCGCCGTAAGGCAGACGCGTTCGATGAACAAGTGGAGCGGCGACAGGAAGAAGAACGCCCCTGGGTGCGCAAACGCTTCGCCGAAATCGCGCTGCGCATCCTCGAAGGCGAGGGTGACCGCGAGGAGGCTTCAAAATCTGAGACCGTCAAATTACTCGCCCCCCGCTTCTTAGACCGGGGGGCAAAAACTCAAGAAGAGGCCGAGATACGGGCGTCGCACTTTCTCGAAAAACAGGAAGTGCGCAGCGGATTGCTGGTCAGCCGGCGGGAGCACAGCTATCGGTTCGTGCACCTCACGTTCCAGGAATACCTGGCCGCTTGGCACCTCTCTAATCAGGAGTTCGACCAAGTTGCCTCGGTAATCGAGCCGCGCCTCCGGCAGCAGCGGTGGTTTGAACCTCTGCAACTGCTCGGCGGCGAGTGGGCCAAGCAGTCTGATGAAAAACTCGACCGCTACCTCCAATGGCTGCTCGACCGACAAGGAGAATCCATCGCGGAACGTGCCCCACTAGTGGCCCTGTGTGCAAATATCGTCAAAGATACCAGCGGGGTGGCCGAACTGACTCCTGAGACGCGGAGGCGATTCGAGCGCGCGGTCAAAGATACACTCGACGCCTTCCGGCCCAAGTCGGGCGTCCCGGTTTTGACTCAGCTTGAAATCCTCGAAGCGCTCGGACAACTTGGCGCTGCGGTGAAATCCCACCTGATTGATGCCACCAAATCGGGCTTGAATCAGGTGCGCTCCCGAGCCATTGAAATTCTTCTGCCGCACCTTTCAGATGAGGAACTGTTCGGCATGGGCCACCTATTGAATGATCGGAGCAAAGAGCCGATTAAGACCTATTTGCGCTGCATGCTTAGCAGAAACCCGCAACGAACCGCGGATTGGTTGAATCAACAAAAGCGTTTTTCCGAGAAGGCGACCGACGGCTTCACTGAAATCCTTGGCGAGTTCGCGCAGAAGCTGCCGGCGAATATTTTGAATGAGACGGTTCGCTCTGTTTTTACGAGAGGCGCTAGCTATTATAGATGGGAACTGGCATCGCGAAACAAATTACTTGACTACCTTCAAGACGAGGCTTTACTCCTAACTACAGCAACTAAAGACCGCGAGGCGGGTGTCCGAATACATTCGCTCAAGAAAATTGTGGCACGGCAAAAGGGGAATCTACAGACGTGGCAGATCGTTCGCGAATCTTCTACTAAAGACACTAGCTATCTAGTGCGCATGTATGCCTTGGAGTTGCTGGCAAAAGAGCAGAAGGATGACCCGCAGACTTGGCAGCTCATCCGCGAAGCCGCCACCACAGAGAAAGAGATTTACGTTAGACAGAAGGCATTCCTTGTAATCCTCAAGCATTCATTTGTAAAGCGGGAAGCTGAACGCCTATTTCATGACTTGGAGTGGTGGGAATTAGGTTTCGATCCACGACAGCCGATACCCAATGTCCAGGTAAAGGAATACGCAATCCGCTTGGAACTAGGTGAGGCTGTGGTTCAAAAGCTTTATGAAGAACTGGCAGACAAACTCTGCGCCCACTTCGGCTTCGAATTGAAATTGGCGTGGCGCGATAACGTCAGTAAGTAACATGTTCCATTAAAGGACGGAGGTAAGCGGCCTTATCTATTACTCTTTGCCTTACGCCGCAGCGGCGTCGCGGTACTCGGCGGCGTGGGCGCGGGCGAAGTAGACGGCGAGGAGGAGGGCGAGGAGCATGACGGCGGCGGCGGCCCAGAAGGTGTGCGCGACGGATTGGTCGCTCATGTTGTGCGGCTTCTGGTCGTTGCCCATATGCACGGCCGCGCTGTAGATGAGCGCCGCCGAGATGAGCGGGCCGACGACGCGCGCGAGGCTCGCGACCGACTGCGTGACGCCGAGCACGCCGCCCTGCTCGCCGCGGCCTACGCTCTTCGAGGCGAGAGAGGTGAGCGAGGGCGTCGCCAGGCCGTTGCCGAGCGCGAAGGCCGCGCCGAGTGTGAGCAGCGCGAGCAGGCCCGTGTGCGGCCCCGTCAGGGGGATTGCGAAGAGGCTCGCGGAGAAGAGGAGCGCGCCCGTGATGACGAGCGGCAGCTCGCCGAACATCTTCACGAGTCGCCCGATGAGTCCGCCCTGGACAATCGCGCCGACGACGCCGACGAAGGCGAAAATCCAGCCCGTGTCGTGCGCGTCGAAGCCGAAGCGGAAGAGCGTGAAGAGTCCGAACGAGGAGGTCATGATCGAGAAGGCGACGACGAAGAGGAAATAGATGGCAAGGACGAAGGCGAGGCGCGAGCTGCGCAAGGCGCGGACGAGCTGCGACCAGCGCCCGGTCGCCGCCGACGCGCGCGCCGGATGATCCGGCGTCACTGTTTCGGGCAGGACGAAGTAGAGCAGCGTGGCGTTAGCGAGCGCGAGCGCGCCCGCGAAGATGAGCGGCACGCTGATGCCGGGGATGAAGTAGCCGGCGATGTGCACGTCCCACTTACTCAGCACGCCGCCAATGGCCGGGCCGAAGATGAAGCCGAGGCCGAAGGCCGCGCCGATGAGGCCCATCCCCTTCGCGCGGTTCTCTTCCGTCGTCACGTCGGCGATGTAGGCTTGCGCGGTCGAGATGTTTCCACCCGTGACGCCGTCAATGATGCGGCCCGCAAAGAGCATCCAGAGCGTCGTCGCGAATCCGAGGACGAAGAAGCCGAGGCTCGTCCCCAGAAGGCTGAAGAAGAGGATGGGCCGCCGCCCGTACCTGTCCGAGAGCCGGCCCAAGACCGGCGTGAAGATGAGCTGCATGACCGAGTAGGACGCAAACAGCAGGCCGACCATGCGCGGGCTGGCGTTGAACTTCGTCCCCTCGACGTAGAAAGGCAGGACGGGGATGACGATGCCGAAGCCGACGAGGTCGATGAAGACCGTGATGAAGATGACGAGCAGCGGAGAGCGACGCATCAGGGAATTTTTGATTTCGGATTTTTGATTTGCGATTTAACGCCGACTGTTTTAGCACAAGCCCTGCGCGCCGCGCCACAGGGAGAGAAGGCAGGAGGCAGAAAGCAGTCGGCAGAAGGCAGAAGGCAGTCAAAGTCTTCGTGGACTAAAGCTCAAGGGGCGACGCTCGCGACCGTCTGTCTTCTGCCTTCTGCCTTTTGTCGTTCGCGCGCGGCTTGCGCTACACTCGGTTGCGTTAAGCCGAACCCGAAAAAGGAATCACGCGGTCAGGTCTTATGGAGAACGAGGGGAGTCGCACGCTCGTCATCAAGCGCGTCCACGAGGAGGCGCGAAGGATTCGCGCCTTCGACGCGTTGCCGGAAGGCGCACAGGATATTCACGACCTGAAGTTCAAGCCGGGACAGGTCGCGCTGCTCGAAGTCGAGGGCGCGGGCCGCGCCTACTTCGCCATCGCGAGCGCGCCCGAAGACGAAGAGCTGGAGTTTCTCGTTAAGCTCTCGGAAGAGCCGGCCAGCCGCGCCGTCTACGAGATGAAGCCGGGCGGACGCGTCCGGCTCGTGGAGTTGAGCGGGCACGGCTTCGACCTCGAAGCGCAGAAAGGTCGCGACCTCGTCTTCGTCGCGATGGGCACGGGCGTCGCGCCTTTGCGCTCGGCCCTGCGCTCGGTCTTGCGCCGCGCCGACGACTTCGGACAGGTCGTCATCCTCTACGGCGTCCGCACGCCCGAAGACTTCTGCTACCGCGACGAGACGGAGGCGTGGCGCGCAGCCGGCGTCGAGCTGCGGCAGGTCGTCTCGCGCCCCGACGGCTACGAGTGGGCCGGCTCAATCGGCTACGTCCAGTCGCTCTTAGACAACGTGCTCCCCATCCTCTCCGACCCCGTCGCCCTCGTCTGCGGCTCGCGCGAGATGATCGAGCAGACGCGCGACCGCCTCCACGAGATGGGCTTCGCGACCGAAAGGATTCTGACCAATTATTGAGGCGGCCGCCCGCGGCACGGTGCGGCTCAGAGCGTTTTGCTGTCGGATTTACCGGCGACCGTTTAGAGG
>JALZHC010000437.1 GCA_030914105.1 Acidobacteriota bacterium | reverse complement strand
GGTGAGTAGGAACTGTTTAGATGGAGCTACAATCGTTCCAACTCCTTCGCGAAGTCAATCTCCGTGGAAGGCTCCTCGCCCTCTTTCCTGACGACGACTTCGCCACCCTCCACGTCGGCGACGAAGCCGTCGGCCTCTTTCCACATCGCCGTGATCGGCAGCTTCACCTTCTCGTCAATGTGGCGCTTGAGGAAGCGCGCGCCGTAAGCCGGGCTGAAGCCCTTCTCCGTAAGGAGGTCGAGCGCGGCCTCCGTGACGCGGCAGCCCTTCCCTTGCGACTCCATCTGGCGGCAGAGCTTCGAGGTGTAGAGCTTGGCGATCTCGCGCACCTCATCCATCGTGAGCGGCGAGAAGACGACGATCTCGTCGATGCGGTTGCGGAACTCAGGCGAGAAGCGCTGCTCGGCGGCCTTCATCACCTCGCCCTTGATGGCCTTCACGTCGCCCAGAGTCTTCGTGCCGAAGCCGAAGGGCTTCTCGTACTTCTTGAAGCTCTCCGAGCCGAGGTTCGAGGTCATAATCACGATGGCGTCGGAGAGGTAAACCTTCTTGCCGCGCCCGTCTGTGAGCCAGCCCTCGTCGAAGGCTTGCAGGAAAAGGTTCATCAAAGTCGGGCTGGCCTTCTCGACCTCGTCGAGGAGGAGTACCGTGTAAGGGTTCTCGCGTAGCTGTTCGGTCAGGACGCCGCCGCGCTCGCTGCCGACGATGCCGCGCGGCATGCCGATCAGCTTCTCGATGCCGATGGTTCCGTCCTGATACTCCGACATGTCTATGCGAACCATCTTCTCCTCGTCGCCGAACATGAACTCGGCGACGGCCTTCGCCAGCTCGGTCTTGCCGACGCCCGTCGGGCCGAGGAAAAGAAGCACGCCGTCCGGCTTGTAGTGGTTCTCCTTGAGCGGCCCCTTGTTCAGACGCAGGCGCTGCGCGACGGCGCGGATGGCCTCCTTCTGCCCAATGACGCGGCGACCCAGCTCCTCCTCCATCGTGATGAAGCGGTCGTTCGTGTCGCGGTAGATCATGTCGCGCGGGATGCGCGACTCCTGCGAGATGACGTCAATGATGTGCTCTGGCCGCACCACGAGCGTATCCGGCTCGTTAATCTCGACCTTCACCGCCGCCGTGTCGAGCCAGCCGATAGCCTTGTCCGGCAGGTGCAGATTCCTGATGTACTTCGGGGCCATCTCCAGCGCCGTGTTAATAGCGTCGTCCGAGATGGTCACGGAGTAGTTGCGCTCAAGGCGGGGGCGGAGGCCGAAGAGAATCTCGCGCGTCTCGGCGAGCGAAGGCTCCTCGACCTTGACGAGACGGAAGCGGCGCGCGAGCGCCTCGTCCTCGCCGATGTACTCCTTATATTCCGTGATGGTCGTCGCGCCGACGATGCGCATCTCGCCGCGCGCGAGCGCGGTCTTGAACATGTTGGCCGCGTCGCTGGATGTGCCGAGCGCCGCGCCCGCGCCGATGATCGTGTGCGCCTCGTCGATGAAGAGGATGAGGTTGTCGCGCTCCTTCACCTCGTCGATGATGCCCTTGATGCGCTCCTCGAACATGCCGCGCAGCATCGTGCCGGCGACCAGGCCCCCCATCTGAAGCTGAACGATGTGTGTGTTCCGAAGGCGCGAAGGAACCTTGTCCGGCTCAAGCTCAATCAAGCGCGCGAGTCCCTCGACCACGGCCGTCTTGCCGACGCCCGGCTCGCCGACGAGCATCGGGGAGTTGGCGCGCTCGCGGTGGCAGAGGATTTCGATCATCTGCTGGATTTCCTGCTCTCGGCCGATGGTCGGCGGCAGCTTGTCGGCGCGCGCCAGGCGGTTCAAAGAGACGCCGAAGTGCTTGAGGTAAGGCGGAAGCTCGAACTTCTTTTTGTACTCCTCCTCCTCCTGCTCGCGCGTGCGCACACGCGCCCGCACCTGCTCGACCACGGTCTCGGTGTTCGCGCCGAGATTTCTGAGCACGAACATCAGGGCGCTGCTCTCATCTTGTGAGAGAGCCATGAAGAGGTCTGTGGCCTCGATGGTCTTGCGCCCTTGCGCGCGCGCGCGCTCCATGGCCTTCTTGAACAGCTCGATGGTTTCGGGCGCGATGCGGATTCCCTTGTGAACGTTCTGATAGCGTGCATTCTCAAGACGCTTTTCAATCATCACCTTGACCGAGCGCGGGTCGAGCGAGAGATCGCGCATCGTCGAGTTGAAGAGGTCGCCCTCCTCGACGGCGATTGCGTTGAGAATGTGTTCCACGGCAATGTAATTCTGGTCACGGCGGCGCGACTCCTGCACCGCGTGTTCGAGAACACGCTGCCCGCTCTCGGCGAAACGATCTTTGTAAGTTCCGAGATCAATCATTTTTTTATTCCTTCGAGCGGGCCGCGCGGTCGAGTCCAACTGAGCGCCGCGGCCCGTCTAAAGCATCTGTCAAAAACTCAGAACGACGAGCGGCGATTTCGTGTTCTCCGGGAGACAGTTTCGCGAAATACTGACCCGACGTAAGAGCTTCGTTTAGATGCCCCACGCCAACGCCCGGTTGTGCTTGTCGCGCTTTAGGACATCCCGACTATAGCACACTCAGCGGCGTTGCAATTGTCTTGCCACCAAAAGAAGTCTGGAGTCTGAAGTCCTGAGTCTGGAGTCCAAAGCGTTCTGACCACTTGCCGACAGAAACCTTGAACTCAGACCCTTTTGACTCCAGACTCCAGACTCCAGGCTCCGGACTTCAATTAGAAGTCGTAGTCCTCGCCGCCCGGCATCGGGGGCGTGGCGGCCTTCTTCGGCTCCGGCACGTCGGTGACGGCTGCATCGGTTGTAAGCAGAAGCCCCGCGATGGATGCAGCATTTTGCAGCGCGGTGCGGACGACCTTCGTCGGGTCAATGATGCCTGCGGCGACGAGGTCTTCAAACTCGCCCGTCGCGGCGTTAAACCCTCGCGCGCCTTTCGAGTCCTCGACCTTGCCGATGACGACCGCGCCGTCCATGCCCGCGTTCTCCGCGATGCGACGCAGCGGCTCCTCCATCGCGCGCCGCAGAAGCCGCACGCCCGTCTTCACGTCGCCCTCGGCGTCCACTTTGTCGAGCGCCTTCGCCGCGCGCACGAGCGCGACCCCGCCGCCCGGCACGATCCCTTCCTGCGCGGCGGCGCGCGTGGCGTTGACGGCGTCCTCGACGCGCATCTTCTTCTCCTTCATCTCGGTCTCGGTGGCCGCGCCGACGCGAATCACCGCGACGCCTCCGGCGAGCTTCGCCAGACGCTCCTGCAACTTCTCTCGGTCGTAGTCGGAGGTCGTCTCCTCGATCTGGCGGCGGATGGTCGCGACGCGCCCCTCGATGCCGCGGCGACTGCCTGCGCCCTCGACAATCGTCGTGTTCTCCTTGTCAACGATGATGCGCTTGGCACGCCCTAAGTCTTCGGTCGTGACGCTTTCGAGCTTGATGCCGAGGTCTTCGGTGATGACACGCCCGCCCGTGAGCGTGGCGATGTCTTCGAGAATCGCCTTGCGCCGGTCGCCGAAGGCCGGGGCCTTGACGGCGCAGACCTTGATGGTGCCGCGCAGGCGGTTGACGACGAGCGTGGCGAGCGCGTCGCCTTCAACGTCCTCGGCGATGATGAGGAGCTGGCGGCCCTGCTGCGCCACCTGTTCAAGCAGAGGCAGAAGGTCGCGCATGGCCGCGATCTTCTTCTCGTGGATGAGAATCAGAGGCTCTTCGAGCACGGCCTCCATGCGGTCGGGGTTCGTGACGAAGTAAGGGCTGAGGTAGCCTCGGTCGAACTGCATGCCCTCGACGAGGTCGAGTTCGGTCTGGAGCGTGCGCGACTCTTCGACGGTGACGACGCCGTCCTTGCCGACCTTGTCCATCGCCTCCGAAATCAGCTCGCCGATCTCTCGGTCGTTGTTGGCGGAGACGGCGGCGACGTTGGCAAGCTCGTCCTTGCCCTTGACCTTCTTCGACATCCGCTCAAGCTCGGCGACCGCCGCCTCGACGGCGAGCTGGATGCCGCGCTGGAGCTGCATCGGGTTCGCGCCCGCCGTGACGTTCTTGACGCCGTCGCGGAAGATGGCCTGCGCGAGCACGGTCGCGGTCGTCGTTCCGTCGCCCGCAATGTCGTTCGTCTTGGTGGCGACCTCGCGAACCATCTGCGCGCCCATGTTCTCGTAGTTATCCTTCAGCTCGATCTCCTTCGCCACCGTCACGCCGTCCTTCGTGATGACGGGCGAGCCGTACTTCTTGCCGAGCACGACGTTCCTGCCTTTAGGCCCCAAAGTCACGCGCACCGCGTTCGCCAGCGTGTTCACGCCCTTGAGCATCGCGCTCCGAGCCTCTTCCCTGAACTTCAAATCCTTCGCTGCCACTTGTTATCTCCTCAATTAAATTTTTGATTTGCAATTTTTGATTTGCGATTTGGAGAGAAGCCCGACCGCAAC
>JALZHC010000436.1 GCA_030914105.1 Acidobacteriota bacterium | reverse complement strand
GCCGCACGCCGGGGCCGAAGATGCACGTCACGGGGCCGTACCTCGACGGCGTGGGCAGCTTCGCCACGCAGTTCCACGTTTTGAAAGACGCAGACGACGCGCGCCGCATGGTCAACCTCTGGGCCGACGAGGGCGCGACCTCCTTCAAGGCTTACATGTACATCACACGCGCCGAGCTGGGCGCGGCGGTCGAAGCGGCGCACAAGCGCGGCTTCAAGATCACTGGCCACCTCTGCGCCGTCGGCTTCCGCGAGGCCGCCGCGCTCGGCATCGACAACCTCGAACACGGCATCGCCGTCGACACAGAGTTCCTGCCCGGCAAGAAGCCGGACGTGTGCCCGCCGCAGAACGAGACGGTGACGAACCTGACAAAGCTCGACATCGCGTCCGCGCCCGTCCGTGAGATGATTCGCGACCTCGTCGCGCGCAAGGTCGCCGTCACCTCGACGCTCGCGGTCTTCGAGGCATTCCTGCCCGACCGACCGCCGCTCCAGCAGAGAGTCCTCGACGCGATGACTTTGGACGCGCGCGCGCAGTACCTCGTCTCGCGCACGCGCGCCGCGGGCCGCCCGTCGCCCTGGCCCGCGGCCTTGAAGAAGGAGATGGAGTTCGAGCTGGCGTTCGCGCGCGCGGGCGGACTCCTGATGGCTGGCACAGACCCTACGGGCAACGGCGGCGCGCTCGCCGGCTTCGGCAGCCAGCGCGAGGTCGAGCTTCTGGTCGAAGCGGGTTTTACGCCGCTCGAAGCCGTCCGCATCGCGACCTCGAACGCGGCGGAGTTCCTCGGCGAGTCGAATCAAATCGGCACAATCGCCGCGGGCAAGCAGGCCGACCTCCTCGTCGTCCGCGGCGACCCCTCGGCGAACATCGCCGATATCGAGAAGGTCGAAGTGGTCTTCAAGGACGGCGTCGGCTACGACTCGGCGAAGCTGATTGATTCGGTGCGCGGCTCGGTCGGCTGGCGTTAAGAAGTGGCGGCGCACATTATTGCCGGTCATCAGAAAGTGGGCTAAACTTTCGACATGGACATCAAGGAGCTCGAATCGGCCATATTTTGAGCAGGGCCGGTGCGAGCCTTTGTGAAGCACTTTGCCTCTCCGCAGTTCTGGCGACACTATCGCCAACTCCCGCCCGAAGTGCGTGCGTGACCTCGCAGATAAAAACTTCCGACTGCTCAAGGCAGACCCCAAACACCCTTCACTACACTTCAAGAAAATAGAGAGGCCGTGGTCGGTTCGCGCCGGCGTGCACTACGGTCGGTTCGCGTCGGCGTGCACTACAGGGCTTTGGGTTTAGATAAGCCGGAGGGCATTGTTTGGTTTTGGATTGGCTCGCACGCAGATTATGACAGGCTGCTCCCGTGAACCGCCAAGAAGAAGTGAACGGCTGGCCGTTCGTCCGGTCGGCTCTAACGGAGTTTGCCGAGCAGCCACGACTTCAGGATGCCGGGGCGCGCGGCGTCCGTTGAGAAGTATTCCTGAATCAACCTGTCGTAGAGTTCGCGCCGGTCGGCGTCCTGAAGATGAGAGCCGAGCGGCATCTGGCCGCCTTCGACGAAGGAGCTGATTATTTTTTTATCCATCGGCCAGCTGAACGGGCCGAGGCCGTCGCGCAGGTGGCAGGCGGCGCAGGTCATCGAGCGCGCGACGACCGAGTTTGTGAAGCCCGCGCCGAAGCGAGCCTCGCGGTCGGCGAGGCTCGCCGAGCCGAGGCCGGGGCCGAAGCGCGCCTCATCGAGGTACTTGTCGAAGCGCGGCGGGCCGTAAACGCGGAGGCGCTCGTTGACGGCCCGAAGCGTCGGCTGCTCGGCAGAAGCGACGCTGCCCGCGACGGGGAAGACGGGGAGGACGCCGCTCTTGTGGCACCGCACGCAGTTGTCGTCGTCGTAGCCGAGTTCCCAGCGACCGCGCAGGCTGATTGAGCCGTCGCGCCGGTAAGTCCGGTAGAAGTCTTTGAAGTAGACGTTGGAAGTCCCGTCGGGCAGCCGCAGCGTGGAGACGACCGAGACGTTGCGCGTGAGCGGGCGCACGCGCGGGTCGGTGACGCCGAACTGAACCCAGCGTTCGGGCACGCCGCGCTCGGCGTCGCCGGGGACGACGACGAGGAACCGCACGTAGCTCCGTTCGTTGTCGGGCGTCCCCAGGTGGCGCGACTTGTAGCTGAAGAAGAGCAGGCGCTCGCGCGGCTCTCTGCCTGAGTTGAGCCGGCGCAGAAAATCCTTCGCGCGCTCCAGCGTCTCGTAGCGGCTGACGGAGCGCAGGAAGTCCCGGCCCGTGAGGAAGTCGGGAATCTGGACATAGCGCCGCGTCTCCTCGAAGTACTGGCGGTCGGGGACGCTGAAGCCAAGCTCGTGGTTGGGTCGCTCGTCGAGCATGAGCGCCGCGACGTAGCCGAGCAGCTCTCGGTAGCGGCTCGCGAAGCCCTCGTCATCCGCCAGACGGCAACGGCGGATCGTGCCGTCTATCCGTGTGAGCACGCGCTTGTAGTTCTCAAGCGCCTCCGGCTTCTCGTAAGCTGAGCGCGAGGCCGCGACCAGCGCGTCAACTTCGGACGCGGCCCAGGCGTCCGGCTTCGACTTCACGAACGCGCAGGGCGCGGCGTGGGCGACCGAGCCGAAGAGCAGGAGACAAAATGCGGTCGCACTCAGCCGGAAGCTCATGGAGACCTCTTTCGTGAGAGCGGACGACGGCGGGCCCGGCTAGTCGTCTAGATTCCCGCGCGCGGGTTTCGTCGTCTCTGCCGCGACCTTGCCGATCGCTGCCTCCTCGCCGGCCTCGCGCCGCTCCTGCCGCACGGGGTCTGGGAAGCTGTCGGAGATGTAGAGCACGACGATGGTCACGAGTCCGACCGTCATGCCGAGCCACCAGAAGGAGGTGCCCACGGCCAGCCCGATTGCGCCCGTGATCCAGACCGACGCCGCGGCCTTGATGCCGTGCACGTCGCCGCCCGACTTGAAGATGACCGCGCCGCCGAGGAACCCGATCCCCGTCATCAGACCTTGCAGCGCGCGGCTGATGGAGGCCGCGTCAATCTCCGCGAGGTGCTTCGCGAGCAGCATGTAGGTCGAGCTGCCGATGCCGACGAGCATCATCCCCGCGACGCCGATAGCCTTGTGATGTGCGCGCCGCTCGAAGCCGATGAAGCCGCCGATGATCGCGGCGACCACAACCCGAAACAGAATCTCCAACACCGTCGTCTGTATAGTCTCGTTCATCGCCTGCCGCCTCCGTCCGCGTCTGCCGTGACCGGCCGCACGGCTCGGCCCCAACTTCGCCGGGCCGGGATTGTAGCAGATAACACGCGCCCCGGATTCGCAGATTCGCGGCGTGCGCGCCGGCGCGGATAAGAACTTTTCCGTTGACACCGGCGGCGCGGCAGTCATATCTTTCCCGCTCGACGCGTGCCGCGCGCGCTCGCCGAAGCGTCGCACGCCGTTCTCAGTGCGCCGGGCACGCGCACGGCGGGCCGCACCGTCCGCCCTTGAGAACTCTTTTCGTCAAGCTTCTTTTGTCGGAGACACGGTTTCAGTGACGGAGCAAACGAAGGCCGCGCGCGTCAGCATCGTCACCGCGGCTAACCACGGCGGCGCGGGTTACGGGCGACTGCCCGACTTCCGACAGTGGTTCGCGGGCGTCTGCAATCAGACGCTGCCCGCCGAGCTTTACGAAGTGATCGTGGTGGACGCGGTGCACACGTTTGACTACCAGGCCGGCCTGGAGAGCTTCCGCGCCGCAAGCGAGACGCGCGCCGACATCAAGTGCCGACGCATCGAGCGGGCCGGGCGCGCGAGCGCACTGAACCACGCGTTGGAGCTCGCCGCGGGCGACCTCATCATCTTCCTCGGCGACGACTTCATCGCGCCGCCCCGTTTCGCCGAGGCGCACCTGCGTTTTCACGCCGAGCACACGGAGGCAGAGGCCGTCGGCGTCGGCTCGGCCATCCTGCCTTCGGAATTTCGGAACCGTTTTGCGGTGTGGCTTGAGGAGAGCGGTCAGCTCTTCGGCGTGCCGTTTCGCGCGGACATGACGGAGGTGCCGGAAGACTTCTTCTACGTCGGTAACGCCTCGGTCAAGCGCGAGCTGCTGGAGCGCGCGGGCCGCTTCGACGAGCGCTTCGCCTTCCACGCCTGGGACGATTTCGAGTTCGGCCTGCGACTGCGGGCCGCGGGGATGCGCGCGCGCTTCGTGCCGGAGGCCCGCGTCGCGCACGCGCACGAGATTGACTTGCCGGCGCGCGAGCAGTCTTTGCGCGACGCGGGCGCGGCGGCCAGGGCTTACGTCAGGGATCACCCGGAGCGGCGCGCATGGTTCCGGACGGCGAGTCTGCCCGCGTGGCTCCACGGCCTGCGCGTCGCGGCGGCCCGCGCACGCCTCGCCGCCGCGCGGACTGACAGAGCGCTCGCCGGGTGGTGGCA
>JALZHC010000435.1 GCA_030914105.1 Acidobacteriota bacterium | reverse complement strand
CTCGAAGAGAAGGCGCGAACGTCGGAGCTGACGTTGGAAGAAGCTTGGAAGCGTGCCTACTGGACTGCGGAGTTCAAGGGCGCGGACGAGGCCGTCCCGCTTCTGCGCGAGCTGGTCGCGCGCAGGCCGCGCCACGCGGACGCGAACTTCATGCTCGGCCAGATTCTCATCGCGCGCGGCGAAGAGTCAGGCGTCGAGCACATCGAGCGTGCCATGTCGGCCGAGCTGAAGAGCGTGCCCGCCGGCTGCCAACTGCTCTACGCGTTCTTCCGCGAACAGGGGCGCGAGCCGGAAGCCGAAAACTACCGACGCCGCCTCATCGAGCACTACGACTCGGCGTCGGGCTGACTTGAGGGACGCGCCGGACTAACTCGAAGGTGCGCCTTCGAGCGCGCGTGTCATCCTCGACCACTCGTCGAGCGTCAAGGTCTCCGCGCGGCGCGAAGACTCCACTCCCGCCGCTTCGAGAAGCGCCGACGCGCCGCCCGCCGCCTCGACGCGCGCGCTCAGCTCGCCCGCCGCGGCCCGAAGGTTGTTGAGCATCGTCTTGCGCCGCTGCGCGAAACCCGCCGAGACAACTCGCCACAAAAGCCGCTCGTCGTCAACCTCCGGGCCGCGTTCGCGCACTCTCAATCTGACCACGCCGCTCCAGACCTTCGGCACCGGACGGAACGCGCCCGGCGGCACGTCGAAGAGCGCCTCGGCCTCGCAATACGCCTCGACAAAAACGGTCAGGTAGCCGCGCTCGGTCGAGCCGGGCGGCGCGTTGATGCGCGCGACCACCTCGCGCTGAAGCATCAAGACCATCTCCGCGACGCAAAGCCTCTGCACGATGAGGCGCTGGAGGATGGCCGTCGAGATGTTGTAAGGCAGGTTCGCCACCACGCGCGCTCTTTCAGACGGCCCGACGACCGAACAGAAATCAACTTCGAGCGCGTCGCCCTCGACCAGCTCGAAGTTGCTTCGCCCGCCGAAGCGCGCGCGCAAAGGCCCGACCAGCTCGCGGTCGAACTCGACGGCGACGATGCGCGCGCCGCTCTCGACCAGCAACGCGGTCAGCGCCCCGCGCCCCGGCCCGATCTCCAGAACGGTCTCGCCCGCGCGCGGCGCAAGCGCCGCGACGATGCGCCGCGCGTAAGCTTCGTCAACCAGAAAATTCTGCCCCAGCCTCTTTTTTGCGCGCGGGAGATTCATCCGAAAAGCGTTGACGGATGGCGGGTCAAGTGGATTTAAGATATCCGGTGACTTCAACGTCCTCGCCGTGGCGCGCGATCACAACGTCGCGCAGGCGCGCGGCCTCTTTGACTTCGAGGGCGCCGGCGCCGGCGATTGCGCCGAGTGCGTCGCCGCCGAGGATGATGGGCGCGATGAAGAAGCTCGCCTTGTTGACGAGACGGGCGCGCAGGAAAGCGCCCGCGATTTCGGCCCCGCCCTCGACGAGCAGCCCCTGAACCTCGCGCCGGTGCAGCTCTTCTAAAACAGGGGCGAGGTCGCGCCCGCCCGAAGCCGTCTTCCGAATCTCGACGCCGAGTGCTTCGAGCGCGGCCACCTTGCGCGCGTCCGCCGATTCCGACGTGAAGACGAGGACGGGGGTCGCGCGTGCCGTGCGCGCGAGCCGCGAGTCGGGCGCGAGGCGCAGGCGTTCGTCTAAGACGACGCGCAGGAGCGGGCGGCGGCGCGGCAGTCCCGTGCGGTCAGTGAGCGCGGGGTCGTCAGCGGCGGCTGTGCCGGAGCCGACGAGCACGGCGTCATATTCGCGTCGCAAGGTTTGGACGCGCGCGCGCGACTCCTCGCCCGTGATCCAGCGCGCGTCGCCTGTCCGCGTGGCGATGCGCCCGTCGAGCGAGCAGGCGAGCTTGAGGTGTACGAACGGGCGCGCGCGTCGCAGCGAGTGAATATATTTTTCGTTGAGCCTGGCGGCCTCGCGCTCAAGCACGCCGACCGTGACGTTGACGCCCGCCTCCCGCAGGCGCTCGAAGCCGCGCCCCGAAACGAGCGGGTTCGGGTCTTCAATCGGCGCGACGACGCGCGCCACTCCCGCCGTGATGAGCGCCTCGGTGCAGGGCGGCGTGCGGCCCGTGTGCGCGTGAGGTTCGAGCGTGACGTAGGCGGTCGCGCTGCGCGCGCGCTCGCCGGCCTCTTCGAGCGCGATGGTCTCGGCGTGGCGGACGCGCTCGTAGACGTAGAAGCCCTCGCCCGCGACCTCGCCGTTTTTGTCGACGACGACGCAGCCGACGAGCGGGCCGGGACTCACCTGCCCCGCGCCGCGCGCGGCGAGTTCGAGCGCGCGCGCCATCATGCGCGAATCAAACTCGTCGCGCGCCGCGGTCGCCGCCGTGCTTTGCGTTTCGGGTTTCGAGTTCAACGGTGGCCCGATCAATCGTCGAAGGTTCAGCCGCCCTGGCCCGACGGTCGTTCATCCTCTTCGCCCAATCGTTCGAGGACGCTCGGCTGCTGGCCTTCAAATTCGAGGAAGCGGCGCGCATCCTCTTCGTCGAGCTCCACGGCGAGCTGAACGTGGCCGCAGTGCGCGCACCCGTAGGCGCGCACGGGCTTCGACCCCAGGCCCAACATCGCCTTCAGGTACGAGTTGTCGGCGGGCCGGAAGCGCACGTCGTCAGTGCCGTGCCCCGCGCCCAACTTCCCTTCGATGAGACTCTCGCCTCCGCACGCGACGCATTTCATCTCGCACACCTCAATCAAGTTCAAAGCTCAAGGTTCAAAGCTCAAAGTTGCGGCACGACCGCGAGCCTTGAATCTAAAAACGTAATCCGACTTTGAGCTTTGAACCTTGAACTTTGAACTTTGAACTCACTGAAAGAGTCCGTTGACGTACTGCTCCGGGTCGAAGACGACGAGGTCGTCAACCTTCTCGCCGATGCCGGCGTAGCGTATCGGCAGGCCAAGCTCCTTCGAGATGGCGACGGCGATGCCGCCCTTGGCCGTGCCGTCGAGCTTCGTGAGCACGATGCCGGTGACGCCGGCGGTCTTCAAAAATTGTCGGGCCTGTTCGAGTCCGTTCTGGCCCGTCACGGCGTCCAGGACGAGCAGCGTCTCGTGCGGCGCGCCCTCAACCTCGCGCGCGGCGACGCGCTTCATCTTCTCAAGCTCGGCCATCAGGTTCGCCTTGTTGTGCAGCCGCCCCGCCGTGTCCACGATGAGCACGTCGGAGCGCCTGGCCTTCGCGGCCTTGAGCGCGTCGAAGAGGACGGCCGCCGGGTCTGTGCCCTGCTTCTGCTGGATGAGCGGGACGCCCGTGCGCTCGGCCCAGATGGCAAGCTGGTCGGAGGCGGCGGCGCGGAACGTGTCGGCCGCGCAGATGAGCACGTCGTTGCCTTCGGCCTTGATGCGCTGCGCGAGCTTGCCGATGGTCGTCGTTTTGCCGACGCCGTTCACGCCGACGACCATGACGACGTAAGGCGCGACCGACTCCGGCACGCTCTCCTCGCTGGCGACGCCCTTCTTCTCCGACTCGCGCAGGATTGTCAGCAGCTCGTTCTTGAGCGCGCCTTTGAGCGCCGCGATGTCGCCGATCTCTTTGCGCGAGACGGCGCGGCGCACGCGGTCGAGGATTTCGAGCGTGGTCGAGACGCCGAGGTCGGCGGCGATGAGCGCCTCTTCAAGTTCGTCGAGCAGCTCGGCGTCAATCTGCTTGCGGTTCTGGAAGACCGTGTCAATCTTCTCGGACAGAGACTCGCGCGTCGCCTCGATGGCGCGCGAGAAGCGCGCGGCGTAGGTCTGTTCGAGCGCCTCAATCTCCGCCTGCAATTCCGCCTCCGAACGGTCGAGGCCGAGGATTGAGGAGGAGAAAGACGAGCGCGACGGCGTCCGCGCGGGCTGCGGCGCGCGCGTCTCTTGCGACGCGGGGGCGCTCTCTCGTCCTCGCACGAGCTCGCGCGCCGAATCACGCTCGCGCGCCGGCTCGCGTTCGCGGCCTGACTCGCGCGCTTCGGGCGGCGCGGCTGCCGCCGGTCGCGGCTGTTTGACGACCTCTTCCTTGCGCGCTTCGGTCAGGCTCGTCTCCGCTGCGGGCTGCGGCGTCGGCGTCGCGCCGGTCGGCACAGGCTCGACGGCGGGCGGGACGGCTGTCGCCTCGCGCGCGTCTGTGCCCGCGGGCGTTTCGAGAGGCGCGCGCTCCGCCTCTTCCTTCTTCTCCAGGGCTTGCTCCGCCGCGGCTTCGGTCAGGCCGAGCGTGACGAAGCGATCCTCTTTCTTGCGTCTCCAGAAAAGTCCCATGCGTTTGATTAAAGCCTCTGCCGAATGAAAGCTTGGTTCAAAGTTCGAGATTATAAACGTATGCCGCATCGCGGCAAAACGATGCGGCAGTCTTGCGGGGTCAATTCGCTCTTGAGCCTGGAGAGAGTAAGACTCAACGCAGAGGCGCAGAGTTCGCAGAGGAAGCGCAGAGGGTTGAGT
>JALZHC010000434.1 GCA_030914105.1 Acidobacteriota bacterium | reverse complement strand
GCGGCCCGACACGGGCGGACTTTCCGGCGCGACGCCGGGCGAGGCCGTCTCCTGGGGCAAGGTTGACCCCGAACGCCTGCCCGACGCCGTCGTCTGCTACGTTGACTCGACGATTGCGCTGCCCGTAATCACGTCCTACGCGCTCGCGCGCCGCGAGCCGCGCGAGCCGAAGCGGCTCTACGAGCGGCGCGGGGAGATCATGGACTTGCTGCGCGAAGAGTATGAGAAGTCGGAGAGAAGATGAAAGACGTAAATCGTGAATCGTAAATCGTGAATCGTCGTCGAGCAATCAACAGCCTGAGCGATAAACGCGCGGCCTGGGAAGCGAAAAACTATTTACGATTTACGATTCACGATTTACGTTTCACAATTCACTAGGGGGGACATGGGAAAAACGATCAAGGACGAACAGCCGCGCACGTACTTCGACTGCGCGAAGTGCCCGGCCTACTGCTGCTCGATCTACGAGCGCGTGCAGGTGACGAAGCGCGACATCAACCGGCTGGCGAAACATTTCGGCCTCTCCTACGAGGCGGCGCGGCGGCGCTATACGACGCAGTGGGAGAACGAGCGCGTCCTGAAGCGCGTCAAAGACGTGATCTTCGAGGAGACCTGCACCTTCCTCGACCAGGAGACGCGCGGCTGCACGATCTACCACGCGCGCCCGGCGGTCTGCCGCGAGTACCCGGCGCGCTCGCGCTGCGTCTACTACGACGTGTTACAGTTCGAGCGCCGGCAGCAGGCCGACGACACGGTCGTCCCCGTCGTGCAGATCACCTATCATCAGGTGAAGAAGGCGACCGTGTCGGACAACGGCGGCGCGACGGAGAAGGTCTGGGAGTGGGAGCCGGAAGAGAAGTGATGAGTGATAAGTGATGAGTGATAAGTGATAAGAGGGCCGCCGGATTTACTTATCACTTATCACCCATCACTTATCACCTCTTGAGAGGTGCTGAAAAAGATGCGCGAGATTCTGGTCAAGCTGGTGGGGAAGAAGGTAGACCTGTTCTGCGGGGGCACGTCGAGCCTGCGCGGCAAGCTGGTGAAGGTTGACGAAGGCGTGGCCCACATGGTTGACGAGGACGACCAGATGTTCTACGTGGCCGTCGAGCGGATCATCGTCGTCAGCGAGTCGCACGAGCAGCGCGCGGGCTTCGTTCCGGGCTTCCGCAAGTAGCAATACCGCGGGCGGGCTAACACCGAAAACAGGAAGGCCGACGCCTTTATTTACGGCGTCGGCCCGGAGTCGCGTTTGCTGAAAGGTGGGCTTTAAGTCTTTACCTGCCGGCTGAAGCGACGAGCGGTGTGGGCGAGAGCGGCACGCGGCGGAAGCCTGTGATGCGCTTCGTCCAGTAGTCGCCGAAGCGCGAGTACATGACGCCGTGACTGCTCGAAGCGTGGAAGAAGCCGTTGGCGTCGGCGACGATGCCGATGTGGTGCAGGTTTCGGAAGAAGACCAGAGTGCCGAACTTGTACTCCTCGCCCGGTGCCGGCGGCGCGAACTCGGCCCAGAGGCTCCGCGCCGCGCTGCGCTCGAAGCCGATGCCCGCCTGCTGGAAGACGCTCCACACGAACCCGGAGCAGTCGAAGCGGTTCGGCCCCGTCGCGCCCAGACGGTAGGGCGTGCCCAGACGCTCCTCAATCGCCGTCAGCATCAAACGCTCGACGCGTCCGAGATTCTGTGGAACCGCGAAGCCCTCAACCGACTCGACCGACTCCGGCGCTCCGGCCTCGTCCTCGTCCGCATCATCCTTCGACGCGACCGAGAGGTCGTTCTCCAGACGTGTCCGACCGTCTGTGCTTTTTGAAGTGGTTGTCTGCGGCGCTTGCGTCGTGAGTCTGGGGCGCAGCGTCTGCTGCGCGCGGGCCGGAAGTGCGAGCATGCCGAGGACAAGGCACGACGCGAGTACGCGGGGGAACAATCTACAAAAAGACATCTAGGGGGACAGCCTCCTCTGTCTGAAAACTAAAATTGCTTTGGTCTTGCTTTTAATGAGACGGCCGGCACAACTTTAATGAGGTGAGTGCCTGAATGCATACTACCCATCGGGAAGGCTCGCGACAAGAGGCAATGTGACTGTTTTGTGACAAAGCAACGCGGGTTTCGTGTGGTTGGACTGAAAGGGGACGTGGCGACAGTTCACATTGAAAGGAATGTGGCAAGACAGTACGCCGCGCCGTGACCGCGATCACACTTAAACTGACTTCGGTCGCACTTTATCTTTTGACATGGAAATTTTCGTGTGCGCCGTGATAGCATGCGCCGCCTAAAGGAAGCGTACTCTTATGCTATTCATCGAAAGCAAAGTCGCCGACGTGAACGTCGAAAAGTCTCTGCGCACGCATGTGCTCGACGCTTTGCAGGAGCGCGGACTCGTCCCGCTGATACGGGCGGCGCGTCTGCACTTCTTCGAGCAGGCGCTCACGGGAGCCGAGCGCGTGCGTGAGTTGGAGCAGGCGCTCGCCGCCTGGACTGACGCCGAGGGCGACGCGCCATACGTGCGCGGCGACGTGTTCTGCTTTGACGACTACGCGCACTTCCTTATCTTCGGCGAAGCGGATGCGGGCGGAGCCTTGCGCGCCGGCGTTGTCTACGACGCGGAGACCGCAGATGCCGCCGGTAAGCTCGAAGCCTTCTGCCGCAACGTGCAGGAGGCGCTTGAGTCTGCGGCGCGAAGCCTGAATGCCGAATCGGCGACGCGAAGTGTGAGTGCCGAGTCAGGAAGTGCGAGTGCCGAGTCAGCCGCGCGAAGTGTGAGCGACGAATCAGTCGCGCGAAGCGCGGGCGACGAATCGGACGCGCCGACTGCGGGCGCGCCGGGCCGTCAGCCGCAAGGCTTCGGGCATATCGTGTGGCGTGCGCGCGAAGGACAGACGCCGGAGGTCTTGAGTCGCTTCGCGGGCGGAGGCGGCGAGGCGGAGGCGTCGCACGCGCCGCGCGGCGGAAGCGCGGCAGAGCGTGCGCAGGCCGTCGAGATTCTCGAAGACGCAAACGCGCGCGGCTTCCTGCGACGACTGAGCGAGGCGCACGCCGACGGGCGCGTGACCGAGATGCTCTCAGGCGAGGGTCGTGGGCCGGAGCAGGAGTCGGTCGTCTCGAGGCTCGCGGGCGCTGGCCTGGTTCGCCGCGAGGTGCAGGTCAGTTGTCGCAAGGACGGGCGCTCGCTCTTCCGCCTGCCCTCGCCCGACGCTTTGACGATTGTGACGGCGAGCAACGCCGTGTGCAGCGAGTGCGGGACGCCCATCGCGGACGAGCGCGCCGAAGAACTCGTCACGCCGACGCAACTAGCCTCCTCGATGCTCAAGGACGGCGCGTGGCTCTCGAACAGCCTCCGCTCGATCCTCAACGAGCTTGGCGTCCCCGAACGAGAGGTCGCCGCGCGCCCAGCCGCCGACGGCGAGGCGCAACTGCTCGTCAACGTCTGCGGCGAGCCTTTCTTCTTCGTCCTGCGCGACGGCGACTTCAACGCCGCGCACGCACGCCGCGCGCTCGACGCAGACGCCGAGACGCACGCGCAGCACATCGTCGTCCTCGCGACGGGCAAGATTCACGAAGACGCTCGCGCACGTCTGCGCGAGCATGCGCGCAGACGCTCGCGCACGGGCGGCCAGACCGAGGTCGTCTTCGTCGAGGGCCTGAACGCCGCGCCCACGGAGCTGCGCCGCTCAATCGAGCGCGTCTCGCAAGACGCGCTCACGCGCGAGCTTTACGAGCTGGACGAAAGCGCGGGCTTCAACGTCGGCTACGCGCTCGCCGCGCGCTTCCGCCTCGCCCAACGCAAGGGCGCGCTCCAAGACCTCGCCGCCTCCGCCGCCGGCGCACTCGCCGGCAGCCTCCGCGAGATTTAATTCAAGGATGAAGGATGAGAAGTAGTCAGTAGCCAGTAAGGAGGCAGTCGCCTTTATGCTGGCTCCCGACTACTGGCTACTGGCTACTACTTCATCCTTCATCCTTCCGCCGTCGGGCTTCTGCCTTGACTGATTAGCGTGCGCGCCAATCAATGTGACGAAAAGAGCGGGGGAGGTATTGACAACCCGACGCCCGTCGGGCGAATCTTATGGCAGCGACGCCCGCGCCCCCCAGTTCGCGGACAACCCTTCGGCCCTGAAGTTTGAAGATGAACAACCGCTCTACTCTGTTTTTCACCCTGACGGTGTCGTTGTTTGCCTCGGCGCTCTGCGTCCGCGCGCAGACCTCGACGCCCTCGAACGTCTACACGCGCCCGCGCACGGTCGGCGTCGCGCAGCAGGCGCAGACGCCCGGCGCGCAGGCTCCAGCGCCGCGCCCCGCCGCGACGCAGACTCCTTCCAACACCGACCCGGCGACGCAGAGGCCCGCGCAGACGCAGACGCCCGCGCCCACGGCGACTCGCAGCGCCGCGCCCTCGGCGACCCCTTACGCCGCGCCCGTGCCGAATCCGG
>JALZHC010000433.1 GCA_030914105.1 Acidobacteriota bacterium | reverse complement strand
CCTGCCGCGGCGCGAGACGAGCGGCTTGTGCCGCGAGCGAACCGTCGAGGCGATAGCGGGAGGCGTGTGCGGCTCCGCAGACGGGTGCATGCGTGCGTCGTCGAGGTTCGGCAGCGAGGCGGCGGGAGAGCCCGGCTGCGGCGGCTCTGGCCTGACCTTGCGACCGCGCCCCGCCTGCGCGCCGCCGCCCTGCCCGCGCGCCGCCTCCGCCTTTCTGGCGAGCGGCGGCATCAATGAGGAGGTGAGTAGAGCGCAGCATAGAATCAAAGTTAGAAGACAGCGGACGCGGCGGGAGGATCTCATGTGAGTGCTTCCTGCTATCGAAACTGGGTCTAAATACTCAGGGCAACTCGTCGTTAGCGGTCGAGAGTGCGGACGCACTAGCCTGCGTTACAAGTGAAAAGATGTAAGCCTTGCGAGGGCAACTCCGGGGCAATGGGCAATTCGGTGAAGACGGGCGGAAGGCTATGCCAAAAGATATGCACTGTCAACAGGAATTTTAGCAGCCCCGGATTGAAAACATTAGACTTACGACCCCTTGTCGTAATTATAGCGCGGTGCTTTTCTCAAGTTGCCGTCGGCGCACTCTACAGAAGAGAGATGTGAGGCACTTCGGTCACTCGGCTTAGCCGCCGCGGAGGCGCGCCATGATCTGGGAGACCTGGGCCAATCCCTCCGGCTTGTGCAGGTAAGCAGCGACGCCTGCGCGCCAGGCCGCGGCCTCGCAGTTGCGGGCCGAGAGGATGACGACAGGGGTGGAGCGGCGGCGCGGGATGGCTTTCGCCGCGCGCACCAGCTCCGGCCCACTCACCCCCGGCAGGTCGCCGTCGAAGAGCAGCACGTTGAACTGCGCGTCGCCGGCGAGCTTCCTGAGCGCGGCCTTCGCGTCAGAGGTCTCGACGCGCCAGCCGTCGGCCTCAAGCTGCTCTTTGACGGCTTCGGCGACGACGCGGTCGTTCACGACGTGCAGGACAGTAGGGCGCGCATGGGCGGGGACAGCGGGCGTCTCGGCGTCGACTTCGACGCGCATGATGCCCTGCTTGCGCGGGATGATGGGTGACCGCGACGCGAGCAGGGCGGAGTGTCTCTTGTTGATGCGGGAGATGAGGCTGTTGTGGTGTTTGAAGCCGAGCAGGTGCGCGGCCCGCGAGACGCGGCCCCCGGCGTCCTTCAGCGCGCGCTCGATGATGAGGCGCTCGTAGCGCCTGACTTCGCGCGGCAGGTTGAAGTTAGACCAGTTAGGGGGCGGGGTGAACTTTTCTCGTGAGGAATGTCTTACGGCCAGGGCTTCGCGCAGGAGATCACGGGTGCGGTCGGCAGCGCCGCGGTGCCAGAGGCAACAGGCCAGGGTAATCCTGACCGATGAGGCGGAAGCTCTGTCGCCCAATTCTTCGTAGAGGGCGAGGCTGAGAGAGAGGAGTTCTTCGGCAGCATCCGCCCCCGAAGTCTCTTCGCCACGCAACGCATCGGCAAGCGAGCCAGCGCGGTGAAGGAATTGCGCGGCCATCTCTGGATCGAGGCCATCAAGCAGGGGCGGCACGTCCGTGCTCGGCCACAACTCGCGCAGCGCCTCGCGGGCCTCCCGGAACCTCCCAGCCTGCTCTAGAGAGGTAGCGAGCCGGATCTGCTGCAAGGAGCGCTCGCCCGGCGATGAGCCAGGGTCGTCGGTCTTCTCCGGGAGTTCTTCGGCTTCGGCTTTCAGATGGGTTCGATCCTCTGCGTAACGGCGAGCTAAGGCCCGCGACCATCCGCTGCGGGTTACTTCTTCAGTGTGGCCGGGTCTTTCGTCAGGGCCGCGCGCGCGACCGCTAGCAGAGCCGAGGAGCGGGCCGCATCGTTCGTCAGCCCCCTCGCCTCGGTTACCGCCCGCTGGAAGTCCAGCTTCGCGACGGAAGAGAACAGCGCCTTCAGGTCTAGGGCGGAGGAGTCGGCCCGCGTCGAGCCGACGAACATCTTAGTCTGTACGTCGGCGGTGAAAGCTTGTCCGCCGTCCGTGAAGTCGGGCGCATCGTTGGCGGCGCGGACTGCCTCGTCCAGCGCCGACCAGCCGCGCGCCGGGTCGAGATAGAAGGAGGCGGCAGCCACAGCCAGCAGGGCATGGGCGCGAGCGCGACTCCGGTCGTCGAGTTGATGCGCGGCCTCGGCGGCCTCTTCAACGAGATGCTGCGCGCGCGCCGGGTCACGCCCCTTGAGCAGCCGCGCGCAGCTACAGTAGAGCCAGACGAGCTGCGCCGGAGAGAGAGCGCCGGTGGCGGCGAGCTTGAGCGCGGCGTCGGCGTCCTCCTTCTTCACGAGTCGCCCGGCCTCGTCGAGCGTGAGCAGCGCCAGGAACTGCGCCCTGACTTCCTGGTTCTCGATCTTCATGGCGCGCTCGCGCGCCTGCTCGTAATCCTTCCGATTGATTGTTAAGGCCCAAGAAGCGTTGATCGCGTCGCGCTCGTCCTGCGTTCGGGCTTTCGCTAAGGCGTCTGAGTTGTCCTGCGGGGTGTCCTCACTCTGCTCGCCCGGCATCCACTTGCGTATCCTTCGCTCGTCGCGCGACCGCTCGGGCGTGTCCTGCACGAGTTCCGCGCGCCGCGCCTCCAACTCCGCGACGCGCTCTGGCGCGTAGCGTGCGAAGACCGGGAGCAGACGCGTGATCTCCATGTAGAGGCCAGCGCGGCCCGCCGACGTGTGATCCTGTTCGGGCGGGGGGAGCGGGCGCAAGAGGATGGCGGCGGCAGCGCCGAAGAAGGCAGCCCTGACCTGCGGGGAGGCGTCGGGAGGCTGGACGGGACGCTCGCCCCAACTGCTGCTGCCCCTGCTACCTTTCGGGTCGAAGACGATGACGAGCAGCGGCGTGAAGACGTAGGAGGAGAGCAGCGAAACGGTATTAGCGTCCGACGAGGGGTCTGAGTCTGCGGCGGCGCAGAGCCGTAGGAAGCGTGTGTCCGCCTCCTGCGGGGCCTTCTCACGCAGGAAAGAGAGGAAGTGGATGACGGGGAGGTTAACTGAGCCGGAGAGCGCTGGGTCTGCGAAGACGAGCGCCTGTTTCGTGTCGCCCGCATCGAGGAGGTCTTTGGCGAGTATGAGCCGCTGCCTATCGGCAGGTGGCGCGTCGAGCGCGGCGATGGCCGACGCGACGAGGCCGCGCGGGGCGTCGTTAGCGTCCGGCTCCTTGGGCTTGGCGAGCTGAGAGAGGAACTCTTCGGTAAGCCCGCGCTCGCGCCGCCCCACCATGTTGATAATCTCGCCGCGGAAGTTCGAGGGGTTCGGGATCATCACCGGGCCTTTGTCTGTGCCGGCGAAGTAGTGGCGCTTGGCCTCGTCTACCTTCTTTTGACTCTCCTCGTCCGCCCTCTCGGCCTGCTCCCAGGCGCGGCGGAAGATGGCGCGCGCTGTGTCGGGCTGCTCGGCCCAAAGCAGGTCAGCAGCTCTCGCTTGAACTGACGCGCCGAGGCCGTCATCGCGGAAGGTGCGCGCCTCATCGGCGAGTGAGACGAGCAGCGAGAGTGCAGCCTCCCAAGTGCCATCCTGCCTGCGCGTCGCGGTCGAAACGGGCGGTTCGGCCTGTTGTTTCGCGGTGGACTGTCGCGCCGGCGTAGACGGCGCGAGGGGGGCCAAGAGGGCGGTCGCTAGCAGTGCCCTGAGAATGTTCATCGCGGTTCCTTCTATCAGGCAGGTTTAGGTTCGCCCCGGTCTCAGTCGTCGTTTATCGGTTGGGGCAAAATCTTCCGATTAGTGCGGCCACGCCCCGGCGGGCGGCCCGTGCGGGGTCGCTCGTTGAGCGCGCCGAGGCCCGCCTCAACGAAGCGGCGGCGTAGTTGCACGACCGTCTTCAGGCTGACGTGGGTGGCGGCGACGATGGCGGTGTCGCTCGCGCCCGCGTCAGCCAGCAGCAGGATGCGGGCGCGCGTCACCTTGCGGGTGGAAGTTTGGTGAACGCGCCTTCCGCGGCGGATTAGCTTTCGCAGTTCTGCGCGCTCGTCGTCGGTCAGCTCGACGTGATACTTCTTCATGCCAGGTAAGTGAGCCTTCGCACCGGCTGTCAGCCATGCTCGACGTGGTTCAAAGATTGGCTGTCAAATTTACCCGGACAAAGAACTGATTATCTCCGCGCCGTTCCGAGCGAGCGGTCGAGTCATGTTCGACAAACGCGATAAGAAGGCCGTCGCTGTCCCCACAGACGGCGGCCTCGCGCCCGGCAAGCCGGCCTCACCCCGACCGACCGAGACGCTGACGGGATGAGCGCAGATTCGCGCCACGAACCCTGTGCTCACCCCGTACCAGAGCCGACAAAGAATCTGTGGCCGCCACGCCCCGACAGGCGCGCGAGCCTGGCACTGGCGTGAACTGTTTTGATGCCCCGAAGCGGCGAGCCCGTTGCTCAAAATCTCAATGCTCAAATATACAAATCGCCGCGAATCCGGGTCAACTCCGGGCGGC
>JALZHC010000432.1 GCA_030914105.1 Acidobacteriota bacterium | reverse complement strand
CGTCAAGCTCTGCGACGCGGGCGAACACTTCGGCGGCGAGCGGGAACTGTCGGTTGTCGAAGAGCGCGATGCCGTAGTTGTTCCAGCGACGCCAATCGGGCGTCGCACCCTTCAAAGGCTCCTGCGCCTCGTTCTGGCCGACGCGCATCGTGTACTCGGCAGTCGCCATCGTGACGACGGGATAGTCGGCGTTCTTCCCCAGAGCGTAGTTGCTGAAAACGCGCGTGAAGCGCCGGTAGCGCAGACGCGCCGTGATCTTCAGCGCGTCGCCCGCGTCCTGCGGAATCTGGAAGCGGTAGCGCGCAACGTCCGAGCGGCCCGACCCGACCTGATTGTTCTGCGCAATCACGCGCGTCTTCCAGATGAAGTGCTTGTCGTTGAAGTTGCCGTCCGGCGTCACGAGATAGGTCTTGTAGTTGTGCGCCGACTCGTCGAGGAAGCCGTCCGGCTTGATGAAGCCCGACTCGTAGAGCACGCGGCCCGTCGCGGCGTCGGCGACTGTGAACTGCAAGTGCGCCTCGTAGAAGTCGCGCAGCTCCGGCGGGAACGAGTGGCCGATGTTCTTGTTCGTGATGACAACGTCGGCGGTAATCGTGTCGCCCTTGCCCACCGTGTAGCTGCTGCGGTTGAGCGGCGCGATAAACTCCTCGCCGTCCCCGCCCGCGCTCTGGCGTCGGACGGCGAAGATGTCAACGCCCATCACGTCCGCTTCGAGGTTCTTCGAGACTGCTTCGAGCTGCTCGTTGAACTTGTAGTAGAACGGGATGGCCGTGTTGGCTGCGGCCCAGCGGTGCGACTTGATCGTGCCGTCCTTGGCCGACACGTCGAACTTCGGCGCGGCCTCCGGCTTCATGTGGCAAGAGCGGCAGTCCTCCTTGTCGCGCACGTAGAAGGGGTGCGGCGACTCCTTCGAGAAGGAAGACATCTGTAGCTCATCGGCGACCATGAAGGCGCGCAGGAACTTGTAGTCGTTCAGCTCCTTCGGCACCTGCGACTTGTGGCACGAGCCGCAGAACTCCGGCGACTTCAGCACCGGCCTCATCATCGCGCGGCGGTGGTCATTGACGTTATCCAGAATCTGCTGGTCTGTGACGCCCTCTAACAGTCGCGTGCCGTCCTCTTTAACCAGAAGCGCCGGCTCGCCCATGACGTAGCCGCCGACGCCGCGCCGGTTCACGTCCTGAATCGAGTGGCAGGCGATGCAGGAGACGCCGTCCTCGTCGAAGGGGCGCGACTTGAAGGCGGGCTTGGCCGTCAGAGCGCCGGAGAAGAGGGCCGCGGGGTTGTGGCACGACTCGCAGTGGCGCGTGTAGGCGATGTCTTTTTGCGAGATGATGTCCTTGACGTTTCGCTGGTAGAAGGGTTCGCGGAAGGCGTTGCCGTGGGCCGACTGACGCCATTGCGCGTGCGCGTCGCCGTGGCAGTTGGCGCAGCGCGCGGCGGGCAGGAACTTCGAGCCGGGGATGAAGGTGCCGGTCGTCGAGGTGGCGTTCGACGGCGCGAACGGGTTCGGCCCGAAGCGGTAGTCGTAAGACTTTGCGACGAGCGCCGCGTAGTCCGACTTCGCCGCGTCCTTCTTCTGGTCGTCGCCCCCGACGGCTGCCGCCGCGTGGCCGAAGAAGCAGAGCGCGGCCAGCCCCGCGAGCGCGAGCAGGGCCGTCTTCAGGGCCGCGAGACGGCTGGCAGAGGGGTACGCCTTTCTCATCTCAAAACCTCACAACGTTTTTCTTCGACTGCCGCTGCGGGCGCGCGCGGCGGGGCGCGCACACGTTTGACTTAGACGCCTGTCCGGTCGGGCAAATTTATCACAGGGGAAGCGCTCGGCGTATCCAACTAAAGTTGGAGGCGGGCGGAGAAAATCAGGCCCGCGGCGGCGTGCGAGGCAAGGCGGCCCGCGGCGGCCCGGCCCCGAGAAACGGCCTCAACAGAGGCAGTCTCAGAAGTCAACCGCGCCGTCCGAGACGAGCTTCGACACGTCAACGTGGAAGTTCGTCACCGAGTTGACCTCCATGTCGCTCAGGTTGAAGTAGAGTTCCCTGCTCGCCGTCGTCAAGAGCGGCTGCCCTTCGCCGCCCGCGCGCGGGAAGAAGAAGGTCGCCTCATCGCCGGGCGACTTCGGCGGGACGAAGAAGACGAGCTGGCGTCGCTGGCCGCGCTCGTCGGCGATGTAGACGTAGCGCTGGAGGTCTGCGAGGCGCGCGCCCTTGAAGGTCGCGAAGACCGGGTCGGCTCCGGGCGACTCGTTTGACATGGCGCTTAAGGTCAGCACGTAGTTCTGCGCGCACGCGGGGCAGTCGAGCAAGCCCTTGATCTTCGGCTGGGCGTCGAACTCGGCCTGCTTCGCGGCGCTCAACTTGTCGTAGTTCGCCTCGATCTGCTTGAGCCGCACCAGAGCCTCGCGCACGCGCCGCGACGAGCGCAGGCGCAGAGTGAAGGTGAAGTCAACGGGCGCTTCGGCCCCGCCGAGGTCGGCGCTCATCACGGACGAGGTTCCGCCCGAAGTGTCAACGGGCGCGCCGGCGACGCGGCGCGAGCGCGCGGCGACGCTGATCTTGACCGTCTGCGGTCGCGCCCACGGCGAGTCGCTCAGGACGCGCTCGGCCTCGGCCTTCGTCCACTGTCTGAAAGGCTTCTTCGACAGGTCGGCCTGCGCGAGCAACGACGGGCCGGACGTTACCGTAATTAGCACGACCGCCGCGAATGTTATTAAAAGCGATCTCGTCATCAGTCTTTTAACCAACCCTCTTATCTAAAGCCATTTCACTTCGGCTGCTGGCCGAGCATCTGCTGCGTGCGCAGCTTGTCGTCGAGGATGCGCTCCTGCGTCGTCTGCTTCTCAAGCGCGTCGAGGCGCTTGAACTCGGCGAGCGCGGCCTGCGCCTTCTCCATCTGCTTGAGCCGTCCGTAGGCGAGGAAGAGCTGGTAGTAAGCCTGCGTGTAACCCGGATAAGCGGCGACGACTCGTTCGAGGCGCGCGACCGCTTCCGCGTAGTCGCGACGCTTGACGGCCACGCGCGCGTAATCATAAAGCGCCGGCAAATTTTTCGGGTCGAGCTGGAGCGCGCGGCGCAGCGGCGGCTCGGCGTCGTCGAGACGGCCCTGCTCGGTGGCGATGAAGCCGAGGCTGGCGAGCGCGTCGACGTGGTCGGGGTGCGTCGTGAGGAAGTGTTCGAGGAGACGGCGTGCCACGTCGAAGTCGCCGGCGACGCGGTGCGTGTAGCCCTGCCAGTATTCGACGTTCTCGATTGTCGGGTCGAGCTGCGCGGCGCGGTCGAAGTCTGCCGCCGCGGCTGCGGCCTCGTCCTTGCGGTAGTTGGCGTCGGCGCGCGCCAGATAATAGGCCGCCTGGTTCGGGGCCAACTCGATGGCGCGCGTGTACTCATTAATCGCGCCCTCCCAGAAGCCGACGCGGAAGTATTCGCGACCGAGAAGGTAGTGGTAGTTTGCGTTTTTGGGGTCGCGCTCGGAGGCGTGCTTGAACTCCTCGACGGCGTTCGAGTGGTCGCTCTGTTCGCTGGCGATGAGACCGAGGCGGAAGTGGGTCTCGGCGGGGCCGGGGTTGAGGTCTGCGGCCTCTGCGAGGAAGCGCGCGGCCTCGTCGCCGCGGTCGAGGTTGTAGAGCGCGACGCCCAGATTGTAGAGCACCTCGTATGTGTGCGGCATCAGCTCGTTGACGCGCGCGAAGGCCCGCGCGGCGCGCTCGTACTTCGAGTTCTGCGCGAGCGCGGTGGCGAGCGTAAAGAGAGAGCGCGGGTCGTCGTGTGCGGCGCGCTCGACGAGGTCGGCGGCGGCATCGGCTTCGGCGTCGCGTTTGGCGCGGTAGGCGACGTTGAGGAAGGCGAGCGCGAGTTGCGGGTCGTCGGGCGCGGCGGCGCGCGCGCGCGCGAAGTGCTCGGCTGATTTCTGGAAGTCGCCCGCGTCGCCGTAGAGCGCGCCGAGGTTGTAGTGAGCCTGGACGTGCGCCGGCTCGACCTTGAGCACGCGCTCGAACTCGGCAATCGCCTCCGAGGTCTGGCCGCGCTCGGCCAGGAGGCGGCCGAGGTTGTTGTGCGCGCCGACGAAGTTCGGGTCAAGCTTAATTGCCGCCGCGAACTCGGCGAAGGCCTGTTCGGCGCGGCCCTCTCGGTCGAGCACGACGCCGAGCAGGTTGTGCGGGACGGGCGAGCGCGGCGCAGCGGCGACCGCGGCGCGGGCTGCGCGCTCGGCCTCTGCGAGCGCGCCCTTCTGCAAGTCCTCGACCGCCTCGTCGAGAGAGGCGCGCGCCGCCGCGCTCAGCTCCGCGACTTGCGCGCCGCTTCCCTGCTGCGGCGCGACACTCGCCGACCTCTGCGCCGCCGTGCGCCGCTGCGCGGAGGCTGCGGGAAGGCAAAAGTAAAAAGGCAAAAGGCAAAAGAAGCAGAACGGCAGGCACGCGCGGAGCGCCCGCGAG
>JALZHC010000431.1 GCA_030914105.1 Acidobacteriota bacterium | reverse complement strand
ATCTCCACCTCCGGCATCGGCTCAAACTTCGACTCATCAAACGCCGGCATCAACGGCTCCCCCGCCCCCAACTCCCTCAACAACGCCCGCGCCTTCTCCAACCCCCAATGATACGCAAACGGCGGCCCATCGCACCACGCGAGTTCAAAGGCCCGCGTCGCCGCCTTCACCGCCTCTGCGTCATTGCCCGCATCACGCTCGACCAGCGCCAATACGTTGCACGCGTCCGCATGAATCAACGGATACGGCCCACGCTCCGCCGCCTCCCACACATCATCCAGCAGCTCGCGCGCCGCCTTCAAATCCCCCTGCCGCCGTCGCAACTCCGCCAGCGCCACGAGCGCGGCCAGTTCTTCTTCAACAAAGCTTATTATCCGCGCGCGAGTGAGCGCATGATGCAACCGTTCGTCAGCCGTGTCGAGATCATTCAAGCCCAATGCCGCCTCACCTTGCGCTCGCGCTGCGCGGATGAAATCACGCTCACCCCTCTCAACATAAGCCAACTCCCACGCGCGATTAGCGAACGATAGCGCGCCCGCAAATTCTCCGAGCCACAGTACGCTCTGCGCGAGATAAGAACTGACGACGCCTTCACCCTGACTATTATATCGCGCTCTAAACAGGCGCAATGCTCGCTGTATGGCAGCCTTGGATTCATTTGCAAGACCACGCGGCGCAAGCGTCAAGCCAAGCCAATACAGACTGATCGCTTCCCGCAAACGATTATCCTGCTCGTGTGCGATGACCAGTGCGCGCCGCGCGGCGGCCTCTGACTCGCAAAGCACGCCTGATAGCCGCAACGCGTCTGACAGATTGCATAAACTAACGCTGAGGTAGAGGTCATTCTTCATCTCCGAATAAATTGTGTTAGCGGCGCGATACAGCGCGGCTGCGCGCCCCGGCTGTCCGCTCAATTTATACCCTAGCGCCAGCGCATTGAATGTAAAGCCTTGGGCGACTTGACTGTTCAACCGCGGCAACTGCTCTAGTCCAGCAGGAAAGAGCAACTCCAAAAGTTCGACCCGCTGCTGGCTGGTGCTCAGGCGGTGGAGCGTGGCCTTCTCCAATAGCTTGTAAAAGAGGGCATAGGCATCATCATAACGTCCCAGTCCGATCAGCGTGTTGTACAACTCGATGGCGGGCGTGAGGTCTTCGAGGCTATTTACTTTGAGATAATCCTCAATCATCGGCACTGCTTCAAAGTGCGCGTGCAGGCTCGTGTAGACGCCGCGCCGGGCGTCGTCGCTCAAGCCGCTCCACACCACGCCGCGGACGAGCGGATGCAGGTCGTAGCGGTTGGCGCGCTTGTCCCAGCCAACTAGCCCACGGTCTTCCAACTCTGTCAGCACCTCGTCCAACTCGCGCTCGTCGGCGCACGACTTCCCTTCGCCTATCAACAGCGCGGTCAGCGTGTCGTAGCGCGCGGGCATTCTGAAGGCGGCGATGGTGCGCAAGGCTTGCTGCGCTTTATCGTCCAGCCCGTGCAGGGCGAACGCCAGCACGTGCGACTTCACTTGCACGAGCGGCAGGCCGAAGGGGTTGAAATCAGGATGAGCGCGCCGCCATGCGTCGAAGTCGCCGGGCGCGGGCCGGTAGCGCGCAACCTCGCTCGCCAGCGCCTGAATCAACAGCGGGTGATTATCCGCCTGCCGGAAAAGGGGCAGCAGAGAGTCGCGCGCGCCGGTCGCGCCGAACGCCCGCCACAGTTCGAGCGCATCGTCATCAGCCAATCCATGCAGGAAGATTGCGGCGCAACTGCCGAGCGGCTCGCCCGTCAACATCTGCAAATCGGCGGGGTAGAGGCGCGTGCTGACGAGGATGCGCGAGGCGCGCACGTTCGACAGTTTGCGGAGGAACGAGCCGGCACGCGGGTCTGCGGTCTTGCGCAGCCGGTGCTCGCCCGTGAAGGATTGTGCGGCGCTCGCGGGCAGGCCGTAGGCTTTGGCGACGAAGTTCGCCGTTCGCTTATCATAATCGTCGTCGCTCAGGTGCGCCGCGTCCATGCGCGCGTAGGCGATGAGGACGCGCTCAAGGCCGTCGAGGACGAGGAGATGTGGCTCGCGTTCGAGGGCGGCGAGGAGTTGCGTCTCGCGTTCGGGCGCAGGTGTTTGTTGCACTTCGGCGAGCGGGCGGCGCGTGACGTAGGCGAGCGCGCGTGTGACGAAGTTCTCGAAGGTGGCGTCCGACTCGTAGAAGCTCCACCACATGCGACCGGCGAGCGGCTTCATCTCCTGCGGGGCGATGTCGTTGAACCACTTCCATGTGAGCGCGCTCTTGCCCATGCCGCCGACGGCGACGACGCTCAGGATGCGCGCCTTGTAAACTTCGGCGTCGGACTTGGCGACCCAGTCGGTCAGGAGGTTGAGTTCGGGCTGGCGTCCGACGAGGCGGTGCGTTTGCAGAAGCGTGTAGGGGTGAGCGATGAAGGCTTCGGGCGGCGCGGGGATGTCGCTGACGTAATGGAACGTGGTCACGTCGCGCTTGCCGTGCTGCGTGCGGTATTGCGAGAGGCTGTTGATGACGTGCGCGCGGAGGTCTTCGGGCGAGGTGAAGAAGTTGACGATGTTCTCGACCTTCAGGCGATCTTTCAATCTCTTCAGCTTCTCCGCGCCCTCGCCAATCTCCACGTCGGAAGCCTTGACGGGGTGGTCGTCGTGCATGAGGAAGACGAGGCGCGTGATTCCGCGCTCGACGGCGCGGTTGTACTCCATCTCCGTGACGGAGATGTTGTGGCCGGCGGGGACGTGGCCGTAGCGGTTGGCGAAGATGCCGATGTAAATCTCGGCCTCGTCCACCAGCGCTAATGAGACGCGGACGGCTTCGGCACCGCTCTCGGCGCTCTCGGCGCTCGCGCCGCTGGCGGGCAGATGCTCCTGCATCTTCGGAATCATGTTCTGGCGCAGGCAGGCGTCGAGCACCTCCTTGCGGTGGAGGGGTAGGTCGAGCGCGGTACTGCTGACCATGACGACGGCGTTGGCGTTTGAAGTCTCGCTCATGTGAGGCCGTCTCCTGCTGAAAGAAAAGTCGGGCCGTGCGGGTCGGATTTTAGCACCGTGCGGCGGCGGAGTGAGTGGAAGTTTTCGCGCGGGCGGGCCGGAGCAGTCGCTTGTTTGCCTTCCGCTTCTGATGGGTGAAGGCCGGCTTGACAATCGGGGTCGGCGGGCTAGAATAGGTTTTCGCCTTCGCGGAGATGTGGCCGAGTGGCTGAAGGCGGCGGTTTGCTAAACCGTTATAGGTCAAAAGCCTATCGCAGGTTCGAATCCTGCCATCTCCGCCATCAATATCGCCCCGCCAGGTTACTTGGATTTCAAAGTTCAGGTAACCTTAATTTGTTTTACGCGGTCGGCCGCCCTGCTCTTTCAAAATCCGTCTTCGAGGAGAAGCGCAAAATGTCCGGACTCCTTTGGGGCGGGACGCTCCAGAACCTTCTCGCCGCGCCCGCGCTCCCGCTGGCCGAGAAGGTTCTGCGCCCCGTCGTCGTCTACGCCGCGCTCGTCCTGTTGCTGCGCGTCTTCGGCAAGCGCGAGCTGGCGCAGCTCAACCCCTTCGACCTCGTCGTCCTGCTCTCGCTCTCGAACACGGTGCAGAACGCGATCATCGGCGAGGACAACACGCTCGCGGGGGGCCTGGTCGGCGCCCTCGCGCTGCTGCTCGTGAACTACGTCGTCGTCCGCTTCATGTTCCGCCACCGGCGTCTCGACCAACTCCTCGAAGGCACGCCGACCAAGCTCATCGAGAACGGGCGGGTCTGCGAGGAGGGTCTCGCGCGCGAGCTTCTGACGCCGAGCGAGCTTCTGACGGTCGCGCACCGGCAGGGCTTCCGGCGCCTCGGCGACATCAAGACCTGCGTGCTGGAGCCCGGCGGCAGCTTCTACATCGAAGGCCACACGCCCCCGCGCGAGGAGCGCCGCCACGACGAACTGCTCGCGCGCATCGACCAACTCTGCCGCCAGGTGGAAGAACTGAAAAGGAGTGTAAGCAAACGATGAACGATGAACGCTGAACGATGAAGTGAAGGCATTTAAGTTTTCACTTCATCGTTCAGCGTTCATGGTTCATCCTTCCCATCATGTCTGTCCGCGTCCGCTTCGCACCTTCGCCCACGGGCTACCTGCACATCGGCGCCGCGCGCACCGCGCTCTTCAACTGGCTCTACGCGCGCAAGGAGGGCGGCAAGTTCCTGCTGCGCGTCGAGGACACGGACCTCCAGCGCTCGACCGACGAGTCCACGCGCTCGATCCTCGAGGGGCTCGCGTGGCTCGGCATCAGCGACTACGACGAGGAGATCGTCTTCCAGTCGCGCAACGCCGACAAGCACCGCGCGGCCGCCCGGCGACTCCTCCGCGAGGGCAAGGCGTACCGCGACTTCACGCCGAAGGGCGAGCGCGCCGACGCGGACGTGAAGCGCGAGATCGCCGAGCGCGCCCGCACGGCCTCG
>JALZHC010000050.1 GCA_030914105.1 Acidobacteriota bacterium | reverse complement strand
GCCAAGTCCGAAGATGAAGTGGACGCCGTAGTCCTTCATCAAGCCCCGCCCCTCGTCGGCGGGCAACCAGTTCCCGTCGGCCTCAGACAGTGCTCCGACGTTGCGTTGTTTCCGAGGGCCGGCGGGGTGACTTCAACCTCCAGAGAAAGGAACTCATCATGTCAACGAGCACCAGCCCCTCGATTAGCTGGGAACAGATGCAGCACGACTACTACCAGATCAACCCTTACCCCCACGCCGAAGTGGCCTACCAGCCAAAGCAGGGAGACCTCGTCCCGCCGATCTCCGCACTCGCGACCACGACCGGCCCCTCGGGCATCCTGGTCGTCCTGTTTACCACGCTCTATAACAAGCCGGCGGGCGGCGGCAACTGCCAGGCGGAAGTCCTCGACCGCAACCTGCTGCTCAAGTACAACGGCGGGGCGACCCCCGACGCGACGCGGACGCAGCAACTCGTCGAGCAGCACCAGGACGTCTGCGCCGCCCGCCCCGCGGGGATCATGCCGATGCTCGGCGTGTTCTACGTCAAGCCGAACACTCCTTACCTCGTCAGAACCTTCGCTCCGGGCACGCAGGTCAAGCTGCTCAGTAAGGAGCAGTACGTCGCAGGCAACGGGATGCCCCCCATCTAGCGGGCCGCCGTGACTCACTTCCGCCGCCGGCGATGCCGACGCCTCCGCCGGCGGCGGAATTCCCAGAAGCGTGCTCCGCACTCATCTGAAGGTGACGACCCTCCCGCGTGGTATGGCTAAGGCCCCGGCCTTCTTCAAACTCTCCGGTCTGAGAGTAGGCCGCCGCCGTCAGGGTCCGACACCCGGCGCACACCCGCCGCGTCGGGCGGCGCGCTTGAACGCGCTCGCAAATTAAATCCCGAAAGGAGGACGGCGAAAACGTACATGACTTGAAGGGAATTTTTTCGGAAACTTTCTCGCCGCCTCGTCGTTTAATCGCTCAGGAAGGTGGGCTCCTCCGAAAAGAGCGGGCGGGCGGCGCGAGAAGACATCACTCCCTCCGATGTTTCTCGAATCGTCCGCCCGCTCTCAGGATTTTTACCCTCCAACTTTCCCGAACTCCGTCCAAGATTTTAGATTCCTTGACTCGCCCAGGCGCGCGTGCTAGCTTCCGCCTGACTTCAAGCGAGAACAACTTGCGCGCAGGATTCTTGTTCGCGTCACGGGCCGTGGACTTAATCTGTCATTTCGGATTCGGGGTTTGAATTTCAAAGTTCCAGATTAGAAACTTCAAATCTGAAACCGCGGAGGCTCTTCCTATGAGCGAGACCGTTTTCAAAGGCGTCGAGATCGTCGGCACTTCCGACCAGAGCTTCAGCCACGCCATCGAGGTGGCCGTCAAGCGCGCGCGCCAAACCCTGCGCGAGCTTTCGTGGTTCGTCGTCGAAGAGATGCGCGGCGGGCTGCAAAAAGGACGACTCGAATACCAGGTCACGCTCCGCGTCTTCTTCAAGCTTGATTCACAGGATGATTCCGGCTCAGGCTCGACGCTCGTCTGACGGGGCGGCCCGCGGCTGAAGTTTTTGCAGTCGCGCGTGTTTCACGCCGCGGTTCTACGCCCGTCGAGCGCCCGCTGGACAAAGGGCTGCGCGGCTGGCTAGACTACGAGGTTTGCGAAAGGCCGTCGGTTGCTCTCTGTGCGGCGCGCGGCCTTTCGCGGCCCGTCAAACCAAAATCTTATTGCATCCGGAGTCAGACTCTTTCATGGCAATTTCCGCGACACAAATCCGCAAGGGCATGGTCATCGTCTTCGAGGGCCAGCCGTGCAAAGTCCTCGACGCGCGCCACCACACGCCCGGCAACCTGCGCGCGATGATGCAGACGAAGCTGCGCAACATCCGTACCGGCTCGTCGTTCGAGCACCGCTTCCGCTCGGCGGACACGGTCGAGCGCGCCGTCCTCGAGCAGCACGAGATGGAGTTCATGTACGCCGACGGCACGCACTACCACTTCATGAACACGGAGAACTACGAGCAGACGGCTCTCTCCGACGAAGACCTCGGCGACATGGCGCAGTGGCTCGCGCCGGGGATGAGAATCCAGGCCGAGTTCTACGAGGGCGCGCCCATCGGCATTGACCTGCCGCAGTCCATCGAGCTTCAAGTCGTCGAGACCGAGCCGACGATGAAGGGCGCGACCGTCTCGAACGTCAACAAGCCGGCCAAGCTCGAAAACGGCGTGACCATCTCCGTCCCGCCCTTCATCAACGAGGGCGACCGCATCCGCGTTGACCCGGCGGAAGGCCGCTACATCGAGCGGGCCAAGTAGAAGTGATGAGTGATGAGTGATAAGTGATAAGAAAAGAGCGGTCGGGTTTTTCTTATCACTTATCACTTATCGCTCATCACTCATCACTGATGTATCTTCTCTACAGCATCCTCCTCGGCCTCGGCGTCCTCGTGCTGCTGCCGCGGTTCGTGCTCGACGCGCTGCGGCACGGGAAGTACGCGGCGGGCCTGGCCGAGCGCGCGGGCGTGCTGCCTGAGTTCGACGCTGGCGGGCGGCCCGTCATCTGGCTTCACTGCGTCTCGGTCGGCGAGGCGCAGGCGGCGCGGCCTCTCGTGCGCGCCTTCGCCGAAGAGTATCCGGGCCACGCGCTCGTCGTCTCGACGACGACGCAGACCGGCCAACGGGTCGCGCGCGAAGTTTTCTCGGACACGGCGGCGCTCGTCTTCTACTTCCCTTTCGACTGGGCCTGGAGCGTGCGGCGCGCTCTGCGCGCGATCAATCCTTCGGCGGTGCTCGTGATGGAGACGGAGCTTTGGCCGCGCTTCTTCCGCGAGTGCCGTCGGCGCGGCGTGCCCGTGGCGCTCGTCAACGGTCGCGTCTCGGAGAAGTCTTTCCGCGGCTACAGGCTCATGCGTTTCTTCATCCGCCGCGTCCTCGGCGACCTGCGGCTCGCGGCGATGCAGAGCGAGTCGGACGCCGCGCGCGTGCGCGCGCTCGGACTCGAAGCGGGGCGCGTCCACGTCACCGGCAACGTCAAGTTCGACCTCGAAGAGACTGGCGAGCAGCCGCTCACGGGCGAGCTGCGACAACGCTTCGGCCTCGACGGTCGGAGGCCGCTCATCCTCGCCGCCAGCACGCACGCGCCCGAAGAGCGCATCATCCTCGAAGCCTTCAAACTGCTGGCGGACACTGCCCGCGAGAAGTTGTTGACCGACAGTTCGCGCGCGTCGGACGCTTCGCACTTAACTGACGCCTCGCGCGCAACAGGCGCTTCGCACTCAACTGACGCTTCGCACGCGACTCGTCCGCGGCTGCTCCTCGCGCCGCGACACCCTGAGCGTTTCGACGAGGTCGCCGCGCTCGTCGAGACTTCCGGCCTCGTCTGTTCGCGGCGGAGCCAGAGCCCGCGCGCGTCGGACGAAACCGGCGACGTGATACTGCTCGACAGCATCGGCGAGCTGCGCGCCGTCTACACGCTCGCGGAGGTCGTCTTCGTCGGCGGCAGCATCGCGCCGGTCGGCGGCCACAACGTCCTTGAGCCTGCGCTCGACGCGCGCTGCGTCGTCACGGGCGCGCACACCTCCAACTTCAAGGCCGTCGTCGGCGCGCTCCTCGAAGCAGACGCGCTCATTCAACTCCCGCCGGTCGAGGGCGCGGAGGCAGCCGCGCTCCTGGCAACTGTGCTGCGCGAACTGCTCGAAGACGAGACGAAGCGTCGCCGCATGGGCGAGCGCGCTCGCTCCGTGCTCGAACAGAACCGCGGCGCGACCGCGCGCACCGTTAAGCTGCTCGCGCCTCTCCTGAATCAGATGTCAGATGCCGGATGTCAGATGTTAGTTAATGAGAAGACGCTGACATCTGACATCTGACATCCAGCATCTGCCTTTATGCCACTCCCGCTCGCACCGCTCGGCACGCTCTACGGCGCGTTGGTGCGGACGCGCCTGCGGCTCTACCGCTCCGGGTTTCTAAAAAGCGAGAAGGTCTGCGCGCCGGTCATCAGCGTCGGCAACATCACTGCGGGCGGCACGGGCAAGACGCCGCTCGTCGAGTGGGCGGCTCGCGCTTTGGCGGGCGAGGGGCGGCGCGCGTGCGTTCTGACGCGAGGCTACGGGCGCGCGGACGAGCGGCGGCGTGTCGTCGCTTCGGACGGCCATGCCGTGCTGGCCGACTTTGAAGAGTGCGGCGACGAGCCGAGGCTTTTGGCGGAGCGTCTCGTCGGCGCGGCGTCGGTCGTCTGCGACCGAGACCGTGTGGCCGCGGCGCGCTGGGCGCGCGAGCATCTGGGCGCGGACGCCTTCGTCCTCGACGACGGCTTCCAGCACTTGAGGATCGCGCGCGACCTCGACATCGTGACGCTCGACGCGACCGAGCCGTGGGGCGGCGGACACCTCCTGCCGCGAGGCCGACTGCGCGAGCCTCCCTCAAGCCTCGCTCGCGCCGACTGCGTCGTCATCACACGCGCCGAACTGGCCGGCGACCTCGAAACTCTGCGCGCCGAGGCCGCGCGCCTGAGCGGCGGTCGCGCCGCAGTCATCGCCTCGCGCGTGCGCAGGCGCGGACTCGCTTTACTCAATCCTTCCGCAGACTCTGCGAACGACGAGCATGAAGGCCGTGCTGTCGAGAACGACGCGGCTGCCTTCTGCGCGATCGGCAACCCGCGCGCCTTCTTCGAGCAGCTTCGGCGCGAGGGCTTCGGGCTTCGACACACGCGCGCCTTCGTGGATCATCACCGCTTCACGCAGGCCGATGTGGACGGCGTCGCGCGCGAGGCCGCGCACAGCGGCGCGCGCGTGCTTCTGACGACGGCGAAGGACGCGGTCAAGCTCCGCGGCTTGCGGCTCACACTTCCCTGCTACGTCGTCGAGATCGGGCTGGAGTTTGAAGACGAGGGCAGGCTGCTCGGACTGGTTCGCGCGGCGTTGAGCGGTTAGAGCGTTTCCTTGACTTCAATACGGCTGTCTCAACTCTATTTCAATTATCACTTGAGCGCGGAGCGAGTCGGATTCAACGCAGAGGCGCAGAGGACGCAGAGGGGGCGCTGAGGCTTGTGCGTTGCCTTCCTCCACGCTTCCTCAGCGTGCTGGTGCGCCTGCGGCGTTGAACTTCCCTTCACTCCTTGCTCAAGTGATAAGGGTTATAGTGTTGAAGCGGCGGCCCCGGCGCGTTGGAGTCGGGCGGCGCGGCGTCGCGTTGCGGCGGGTTGTCGGGCGTGGAAGAGGGCTTGGGGGTGATTTCGTCCACCTTCTTGGGCACGGGCTTTTTGGAGGGCGGGGCGGGGGTCGCCGGCTCGACGTTGGCATTGATGTCGGGCAGGCGCTTGTTGCGCGGCGCGGGCGTGGGCGTCGCCTTCGGCTCGTCGCCACCCTCGTTCTCGTTGACGACTTCGGGCTGGCCGTTCTGGTTGTCGCCCTTGCCGCGGCGCGGCGTCGGCGTGGGCGCGGCGTTGGCGGGCGCGCCCGCGGGGACTTCGACGACCTGGCCGGGGACAGCGCCGGGCGAAGGCGTGGCGACGGGCGCGATGTTGCGCTCGGCCTGACCCGTCGGCGGCGTGATGGGCTGGACGGGCTGGCCGTTCGGGTCGGTCTTGAGCGAGGGCTGCGCAGGGGTTTGCGCGCCGGTCGAGGAAGCGCCGCGGCGCTGCACGGCGTAGACGACCGCGAAGATGATTGCGAGCGCGGCGACGGCCATGATGGCGACGCGCGCAGGGCTGAACGAAGAAGTGGAAGTGGGAGGCGGCGCGACGGGCGGCGGAAGCTCGTCGGTCGCGGGCGCGCGGCGCGCGGTGACGACCGTGGCCTCGTCCTCTTCGAGCGTCGTGCGCGGCGCGTCGTTCGGCGAGGTCGGGATGATGATGCGGTCTGTGTCCACGATGCCGGCCGCGCCCGCGGTCAAGCCTGCGGCGACCTCTTCCTTCGCCGCCTCTTCGAGCGCGGCGGCCAGCTCGCTCGCCTTCTCGAAGCGGTCTTCGGGGCGCTTGGCGAGCGCGCGCGCAATCACGCGCCCGACGCCCGCGGGCAAGTCCTTCCGCTCGTCGAGGATCGAGGGCGCAGGCTCTTGCAGGTGCTTGAGCATGATGGCGGTCGGCGAGTCGCCGGTGAAGGGCACGTGGCCGGCCAGGGTCTCGTAGATGATGACGCCGAACGAGTAGATGTCGGAGCGCGCGTCAATGTCTGAAGCCTGCGAGCACTGTTCGGGCGACATGTACTGCGGCGTGCCGATGATGAGGTTCGGAGCGGTCAGCCCCGGATCGGTCTCATGAATTGACTGCTGAATCTTGGCGATGCCGAAGTCCAGAACCTTCGCCCAGTCGCCGCCCGTCGCCTCTTCGAGCATGATGTTGTCGCTCTTGAGGTCGCGGTGGATGACGCCTTCGGCGTGAGCGGCGTCGAGCGCGCCGGCGACCTGCCGGACAATCTCGACGACGCGCGCGAGCGGCATCGGCCCGCCGCTGCGCACGATGTCCTTGAGCGTGCGCCCGCGCAGGTACTCCATGACGAGGTAGACGATACCGTTTTCAGACTCGCCGAAGTCCGTGACGTTGATGGCGTGCGGGTGTGAGATGCGCGAGGCGGCCTTGGCCTCGCGAGTGAAGCGTGCGACGATCTTGTCGTCGGCGGCGAGCGCGGGGTGCAGAACCTTGATGGCGACGGTCTTCTCCATCAGGACGTGCGTCGCGCGGTAGACGCAGCCCATCCCGCCCTCGTCAATCTTCTCGTCAATGCGGTACTTGCCTGCCAGCACCTGCCCGACGAGCGCATCGTCCTTCTCGCCCTTCTTCAAGACCGCGCCGTCCACTGGACACAGCGTGTTCGTGTCCTCAAACTGCCTGCCGCATTTCGGGCACTTCTTCATTTGATGAGATTGACGCCTCGCCTTCCAACGCACTTCGTCAGGGGATGGCCTGAGCGTATCACACCGCTTTCGCGCCGCGCAATGTTATTGACGGAAACCGGGGGCGCGGGCGCAAACCGGCGCGGGAAAGAGTCTGTACGGGGCGCGCAGATGAGGGTATTATGCGGAACGCTTCCGCATAATATGTCTATAGGGGTTGTCGCGCGGAATGATCCCACATATACGGTAGTTATATGGCAGGAAGGGAGTGACGCTGTGAGCGATACATACGACATATTTCTAAGCTACGCGCACGAAGACAGCAACTGGGTAAGGCCACTTGTTGAGCAACTTGAATCTGCCGGCGTGCGGTGCTTCGTTGCGGGAATTAGTATTGGCGCTGGTGAATTGTGGGAGGAGAAGATTCGCCAGGCACTCCAAGAGGTCGAACGCGTTGTCCTCTTTATCACCCCAAACTCGCAAAAGAGCTTGTGGGTGGCCGCTGAAGCTGGTGCTGCCTGGGCGCTCGAGAAACCATTGATCGCTGCGACCATGTTCGTTGAAACTAGCGACTTGATTGAGCCAATCAGACGACATCAAATGTGGCCGATTGATGGCCCAGAGCGGTTTACCGCGCTTGTCAACGCCCTCTCGCCATCTCGGAAATTCCCAACAGACAGGATTGACGGACAATGGATTGACCCCAACGACAACGATACAGTGTTTTTCAAGCAACGAGGGACAAGAGTCGTTGGGTTTTATGATTACGGATCAGGAAAGGATATAGTTGGTGTTTATCGTGGCTCATTTGTGAAAAGGGTGTTGGAATATCGCTGGAATTGGTTAAATTGGCAATTTAAGGGTACAGGCATAATGACATTGTCCACTGACGGCAAAACACTTAATGGGAAGTGGTGGTACGCGGGTCGAGAAGACAAGAAGCCGGAAACGCTCCAGTATCACAGAGTGTCTGATGCGATGCCTAGCTGGCTCTCTCCAGAGATCTTCGACGAGTATGAATCAGACTTCAAAGAACTATAAGCTGTCTGACCAATCGCCGAACCGGAGCAGCAGTTAGCGCGGATTCTGAATTTAATATCGCTGGACGTCGTCCGATTAGCTTGACCGCTAGACGCTTGCCTTTTTCGTTGTTGATTCAATTTGATAAAGCGTAAAATGAGTGGTCGGGTGAAAGAGGTCAATCTTATGAACGCCAGAACCGAAGCGACGATTGAGGATTTGTATAGCGTGCCTGAGAACGGGAAGGCCGAACTGGTCAACGGAGAGATTATACAAATGCCGCCAACTGGCGGTGCGTCCGGGCGCGCGGGCGGTAAGATTTACCGCAGCCTCGATGATTACGAGCGGAGTACGAAATCCGGTTATGCGTTCCCGGACAATGTCGGGTTCGCCGTTAATTTACCTCATCGCAAATCATTCAGCCCGGACGCGGCGTTCTATGTGGGGGAACTTAAAGGCGGCGAGTTCCTCGACGGCGCTCCTATCTTAGCCGTCGAAGTGCGGAGCAAGAATGATTATGGGGAAAAAGCGGAGCACGCGATGGCGCAAAAGCGGGCCGACTATTTCGCGTGCGGGACGCTTGTTGTCTGGGACGTTGATGTCTTGAAAGAGAAAGTTGTGCGGGTTTACCGCGCCGGCGACCCTGACAACCCGACAACTTATCGCAAAGGCGACATCGCAGAGGCAGAGCTAGCCCTTCCCGGATGGAAGATACCAGTTGACGACTTCATCCCGTAACTACTTGCATCCTGGACGAACTCGAATGGGGGAAGCCGACGTTTGAGCGGCGGAAGAAGTGAAGAATTAGAAAGAGGATGGCAGCGACACCGACGTGTAAAGAGCACAATAGGTTGAAAGAGTGGCGACCGACGACCTTCGAGTATCAAGAAGAGGGATTTCAGTCCGCGTACCGAATGTTTACGCGTGGGTATGCCCTGATGACGGAGAGGCGTCGTTCACGGCGGAAACGGTGGATGAAATTATAACTACCGTGCGAGAGCTACTTGAGTCGACCAAGCGGGCGCGGGCGCGCCGGTCGATGTTGACGGAGTACATCGTGTCCGTAGGTGAACACGCCGCCTAACCACCTGATTTGACACGCCCGTTCCCTCACTTCACTTTCACTTGTGCGGCGGCGGCGGCTCGTCGTCCTTGTCAGACCAGCTCTGCTGCCAGTTGCAGGAGGGTGCGGTCTGGGCGATGCTCGTGAGCTTGCCGCGGAGGGTGACGGCCCAGAGCTGGACGCAGTTGTTGTTCTGGCCGGCGGCGGTCAGCTCGTAGCAGTGGGGAGCGCCGAGCCAGTTCACGTGCGACCAGCCGTACCACTTGCCCTTGCCGTCCTGCCAGTTCATGATCATCCGGTAGTCGTCATTTATCCCCCAGAGTATGGCGCCCTCGGCTCCCCTGACCGCGGCGATGTTGCGCAGCTTCGGCGCGTTCTGCCAGTTCGGCCCCTGCCACTGGCCCCAGCCCGTGGGCGGCGTCGGGCTGTCCGGCGTCTCCTCGTTCATGCACCAGAGTCGGCCTTGCGCGTCAATGCCCCACAGCGCCACATGCCCGTTGTGCTGCCGCGCGGCGGCGAGTTCGATGAAACGGGATTTCTCCGAAGTCGTCGGCCAGACGTACCACCCTTGAAACCAGCGGCCCTCCTTCAGCCATTGATGAGCGCCGTAGACCTCTCCGTCGCTCGTCAGCGCCCACAGCTCCGCGTTGAGTTCCTTGACGCCGCGCTGCACGGCGGTGAGCTTCGTCAGCAGCCCTTTCCCAGTGCCGTCCCAGTCGAACTCGTGCCAGCCCGTCCAGTCGCCGCCCGGCTCGTGCTGCGAGGTGTAGTGGAGGCGGCGGTTGTTGTCGAGTGTGAAGAGGATGACGCGTCCGTCGTTCTGCTGGCAGGAGGCCAGCTCGTAGACCTGCTTGGGGAAGCCCGCGCCGGCCCAATCCGGCCCCATCCAGTTGCTCCACTCCCCGCCGGGCGTCTTCTGATAGATGGTGTGGAGAGTCCCCTTGTAGTCAACGCCCCAAAGCTGCGCGCCGCGCTTGCCGCCCTGCTGCGCGGCTGTCAGTTTCTCCAATCGGGGGGCATTTTGCCAAGCCATAAGCGTTCCTCCTCGCATCTGAATTGTGGGATGCGTTCGAGCGCGCCAGTTGTCAGCGCGGCGAAGTTTGCGTGAACCCGCAGGCGTATTGACCGCAGGCTAGAGACCGAACCGGGGAGTCATGATAGTGCGAAGGGTACAGATTCCGAGCCGATGCGAACGCGCGGAATAATACATGCGGCGCTCCGGGCGGTCAATTAAAATTCTTCTGCGGCAGGCGGACGCTCACATGGTACCAGCCGCAAAGAGACTAATCCACGAAACCACACCAAACTCCACGAAGACGACGCGGATGTTATTGCTCCTTTCGTGCCGTTTCGTGTGGGTTAGTGGATTAGTCTCTTCCTGGTGTGGCTTTGTTGATTAGTCTCTTCGCGGATAACTCCATCCCGGCAACCCGCGCCGGACTCAAATGTGTCCCCGACGGCGTCGGGGCGGCTCAGCCGAGCGCAGAGTCTGTGACGGCGAGGCGTGTGCCGTGCTCGACGAGACTGATGCCGGTCAGGCCGAGGAAGCCGCGCAGCTTGTCGGCGGGCAGGTCTTTGACGGGGCCGGGCGCGGGCGCGGTGCCGGGCGCGGGCTGCGGGTAGGCGGTCGAGCGCGCGGTGTGGAAGGTGATGTTGCCTTCGACCTTCTGCATGACCTGGTGGATGTGGCCGTTCAGGACAGTGACCGAGCCGAAGCGCTTCAGGAGCGAGAGCGCCTGCGCCGAGTCTGCCGTCGCCCAGCCCCACTGCGGGTAGACGCTCCAGAGAGGCACGTGCGCGTAGACGACGACGGGCGTGCTGTTCGAGAGTCCGGCCAGGTCTTTCTCAAGCCACGCGAGCTGTTCCGCGCCGAGGTTGCCGAGGCCCTCGCTTCCGCCCATCAAGACCGCGCCGGGCGCTGCGCCGGGCGTCGCCCCCAAAACGTTATTGAGTCCGACGAAGTGTACGCCGCGCTGGTCGAAGCTGCGCCAGCCGCGCCCTCGTGTGCCCTGTCCGAAGCGGCGCAGGAACTCCGCGCCGTCGTCCGTGAAAACGTCGTGCTCGCCGGGGACGTAGAAGACCTCGCCGGCCTTCGCGCCCTTCAGGATTTGTGCGAGCGTGTCGAACTCTTCGGGCTTTGAAAGATGCGTCAGATCGCCCGTGTGCAGGAGGAAGGCGGGCGCTTCCGGCAGCGAGTTGATCTTGCCAATCACTTCCTGAAGCGTGCCCGCGACGTTCTGGTTCGGCTCCTTTTTGAAGCCGATGTGCGTGTCGCTCAACTGCGCGAAGGAGAGCGCGCCGGACGCGCCGGCGAGGCCCGCGAGCGACTCGATGCGGCAGGCCGTCAGGACTCCGCCGCTCAACGTCCAGACGACGGCAGTGCCGGCCCAGGCCATACACTTGAGAAAGTTCCGACGCGAGGTTCCGCCTTCGACGCCGGAGTCAGCCTGCGCTTCACGCGCGCCGTCCAACGCATCACGCGCGTCGTCCGCGCCTTTGAAAACATCCGTCATCTCTCTCCTCCT
>JALZHC010000430.1 GCA_030914105.1 Acidobacteriota bacterium | reverse complement strand
CCCCGGTTTGGCCGGGGCGAGTGAGGCCGCGCGTCTCGTCTGGCAGGCAGGGGCGCGCGGCCTCGCCGTGTGAAGCGGCGTGCCGTGCTCTCACGTCATGCGTACACTTTTACCCCACTACCGGAAATTGAGCGAAATTGACGCCGCCGCGCCCGCTCCGCTACACTTCCGGGTTATTTCGGCGGGCAGTTTTTCGACCGAGAGGCTCATCTAAGAATCATCATGGCTCAAGACATCTTTATTCTCGGCGGCAGGCGCACGCCGATGACCGAGTATGTGGGCGCTCTGAAGGACGTGAAGGCGATTGACCTGGCGGCGACAGCCGCGCGCGGAGCTTTCGAGGCGACCAATGTTGCGCCCGAAGAGGTTGACCACACAGTCGTCGGAAACGCGCTCCAGACTTCGGGCGACGCCATCTACGGCGCGCGCCACGTCGCTTTGAAGGCGGGCGTGCCCGCAGACCGCCCGGCGCTTACGGTCAACCGTCTGTGCGGCAGCGGCATTCAGTCAATCATCTCCGGCGCGCACATGATTCTCCTGGGCGAGGCGAGGACGGCGCTCGTCGGCGGCATGGAATCAATGTCCATGGCCCCACACGTCATCTACGGCGCGCGCAGCGGGTTCGCTTTGGGTCAGGGCAAGCTCGAAGACTCTCTGATGGTCGCGCTCCTCGACACCTACTGCAACACGACGATGGCCGGCACGGCCGAGAACCTCGCGCGCCGCTACGAAATCTCGCGCGAGGCGCAGGACGCTTACGCGCTCCGCTCGCAACGGGAGGCCGCGCGCGCGCAAAGCGCAGGCATCTTCGCCGAAGAGATCGTCCCCGTCGAGGTGAAGACGCGAAAGGGCGTGAAGGTCGTCTCGGAGGACGATCACCTGCGCCCCGACACGACGCTCGAAGTTCTGGCGAAGCTCCCGACGGCGTTTAGTAAGGACGGCTTCGTCACCGCCGGCAACGCCTCCGGCATCGTTGACGGCGCGGCGATGCTCGTCATCGCGGGCGAAGAGTTCGTGAAAGAGAAAGGCTCGCAGCCGCTGGGCCGCATCGTCAGTTGGGCCTACGCGGGCGTCGAGCCGGACATCATGGGCATCGGCCCCGTGCCGGCCGTCCGCAAGGCGCTTGAGAGGGCTGGCCTGAAGCTGGACGACATTGACCTCATCGAGATCAACGAAGCCTTCGCCGGCCAGTACCTCGCCGTCGAAAAAGAGCTCGGACTCGACCGCTCGAAGACGAACGTCAACGGCGGCGCAATCGCGCTCGGCCACCCGCTCGGCGCTTCGGGCACGCGTCTTGTGTTGACGGCGCTGCTGGAGCTTCGACGGCGCGGCGGTCGCTACGGACTCGCCTCCGCGTGCATCGGCGGCGGGCAGGGCATCGCGATTATCTTCGAGCGAGTTTAAGCCGCACGCCTTTCCGTCTTTGCGACCTTTGCGACCACTTCGCGTCTTTGCGGTTAAGAGTCAGCCGAGCTTAACCGCAAAGACGCCGGAGATGGCGCGAAGGGCGCGAAGGAGAGCTTTCAAACAGGCTCTCAAAAGTTGCACGCGCCAGGTTGCTTGCCTATTGACGAAAGTCCTCGACGGTTTCGGGCACGTGCCTTGCTCTCTCAAGCATGCATCAAGGCGCTCGTCCGTATTCCTTATATTTCGGAGTCTCGACATGCCAGACCCCTCCCCCGCTGCGAAATTTTCCCGCTCCATGCGTCGCAAAATCTCGGCGTCCGTGACGGCGAACGCTCTTCTGGCCCTCTGCCTCTTCGCGCCGGCGCAGCCCTCTGCGCGCGCGCTAGTGCCACTCGGCTCGCCCGACCTCGTCATCAGCCAAATCTACACGCGCGGCGGCGAGACGGGCGCGCTCTTTCAGAACGACTTCGTGGAGCTTTTCAACCGCGGCACGGCCGACGTGGACTTGAACGGCTGGGGCCTGAACATCAGGAGCAGCGACGGCATCGCGTCCACTGTGCTCGTCAGAATCTCTTCCAGCCTCCCCGTCGCGCCGGGCCGCTACGTCCTCGTGAAGCTTTCGGGCGGCACGGACGGCCAGCCCCTGCCCTTTACATTCATCGACCTCAGCCTCTCCCCCGTGCCCGTCGGCCTGAGCGCCGCGGGCGGCGAGGTCGGGCTGCTGCGACCCGGCGGGACAGTCCCCCTCTTCGGATGCCCTCCAGCGCAGTCGGCGGGCATGGCCGACTACCTGGGCTACGGTACGGGCTTCGCTTGCTCCGAAGGCACGCCCGCGCCCGCGCCGACGCTGACGACCGCGCTCTTGCGCACGGGCGGCGGATGCACGGACGTGGACAACAACCTTCTGGACTTCCGCCTCGGCGTTCCGAACCCGCGCAACTTCTCGACCGCCGCCGCGCCATGCAGCGCGACGACGCCAGCGAGCGTCTTTAATTTCGCCGCGCCGCAGTTCGATACCTTCGAGGGCGCGGGCCGCGCCCAAATCTCCGTCACGCGCACGGGCGACCTCTCGACGACGGCCTCCGTGGATTACGCGACCTCTGACGGCACGGCCTCCGAGCGCTCCGACTACACGACCGCCGCTGGCACGCTTCAATTCGCGCCCGGCGAGACCCAGAAGAGTTTCGACGTGCTCGTCACGGACGACGCCTTCGCGGAGACGAACGAGACCGCCGGCCTCACGCTCTCGAACGCGAAGGGCGGCGCGAGCCTCGGCACGCGCCCCGCCGCCACGCTCGTCATCCACGACAACGACTTCAGCGCGGGCACGAACCCCGTCGACGGCTCCGCCTTCTTCGCCCAACAGAACTACTACGACTTCCTCTCGCGCCTGCCCGACTCCTCCGGCTTGCAGTTCTGGACTGCGAACATCGAGTCGTGCGGCGCGGACGCACAGTGCCGCGCCGTCAAGCGCGTTGACACATCGGCGGCCTTCTTCCTCTCCATTGAGTTTCAGGAGACAGGCTTCCTCGTCTACCGCCTCTACAAGGCCGCGCTGCCCGAAACGTCAGCGCGACCGCGCGCGCTCCCGCGCTATCGCGAGTTCATCCGCGACACGCAACAGGTCGCGCGCGGCGTTGTGGTCGGCGCTGACGGCTGGCAGCAGAAGCTTGAGGCGAACACGCTGACGCTGCTCGACGACTTCGTCGCGCGCCCTGAGTTTCTCTCCGCCTACCCGGCGCAGCTCTCGCCCGCCGAGTTCGTTGACAAACTGAACGCGCAGGCAGGCGGCCCGCTCTCGCTGAGCGAACGTGACGCGCTCGTCGCCGGCATGAACGCCGGCACCGAGACGCGAGCCAGCGTGCTCCGCCGCGTCGCCGAAGACGCCGACTTCAGGGCCGCCGAGACCAACCGCGCCTTTGTGCTGATGCAATACTTCGGATACCTCCGACGCAACCCCGACGACCTGCCCGACGCGAGCTTCGCCGGCTACGACTTCTGGCTCTCGAAGCTCGACGAGTTCCACGGCAACTACGTCGCGGCGGAGATGGTCAAAGCCTTCATCACCTCGACCGAGTACCGCGCACGCTTCGGCCCGTAAGCAGAGCGCTTGCGCAGCCCCTTCATGCTTCCCGCACGGCGACGCCCGCTGCGACGCCCTTCGAGGCGCGTCCGCCCCGCGCGGCGGCGCTCAATCTTTCGCTCCTGCGTCGCCCTCACGGACAAATAGAATCGTTGATGGAACCAACGTTTGTTTGGAATCAATCATCTATTACGGGTTTAAGCCGCTCGGAAGCTTGACTGCGGAGTGAATATCGAGTAAAAGCTGCTTCGACCTTCGCTCTGATGCGTTCTTCTCGACTGCCCTCGCGAAGACGCCAACCCCGGTTCCATTACGAAAGGAAAGTTAAATGCGCCCACCCATCCGCAGACGCCTGTCTGTCTGCCTGCGCCCGAAGCCTATTACACGATATTTCATACTTCTTTCAGTCCCCCTCTTCGCACTCGCACTCGCACTCGTTCACGGCTTCGCGGCAGCCCCCGCTCCGGCATCAGCACCTGCGTCCACTCCGAGCGGCGCGGCGAACGGCTCCGGGGTTGAAATGGTGTCGGGCGTGCCCGCCCTGAATGCCGCTGCGGGCATCTCGGCGGCGCTGGCCGCGCCCCTCGCCCCGTCCGCCTTTAATTCGGGCGACCTGGTCGTCTACCGCGTCGGAGACGGCACTGCCGCCCTGGGCGCCGGCGCAACGGCGGTCTTTCTGGACGAGTACACGACCACCGGCACGCTCGTGCAGTCCGTCCCGATGCCGACCGCCGTCAGCGGCTCGAACAAGCGTCTGACGGCCAGCGGCACGGCCACGACCGAAGGCTATATGACGCGTTCAACCGATGGCCGCTATCTGATTCTGGCGGGCTACGACGCAAACGTCGGCACTAGAGTCACGAGCTCGAATTCTTCGTCCATCAACCGCGTCATCGGTCGGGTTGATGCTTCGGGGACAGTGGACACGACCACGGCGCTTGCTGACAACATCTCCCCCGGCAACGCGCGCGGCGCGGCGAGC
>JALZHC010000429.1 GCA_030914105.1 Acidobacteriota bacterium | reverse complement strand
GCAGGTGGGCGGGGGGTGCAAGTCTCTCGCCGGGGGCGAGCCGGGCGGCGGGAGTTCTGGGCGAGGAGAAGCCATGTCAAACTATCAGCGGCGAGAGTCCGACGCGGGCACTCGCCTGACCTACTTCGTCATCGGGGCCACGGTCGGCGCGGTCGTCGCCCTGCTGTTCGCGCCCAAGTCGGGGCGCGAGCTGCGCGAAGACCTGGCCGACGCCACGCGCAAGGGCGTTGACCGCGCGCGCGAGACCGGCTCGCAGCTCTCGGCCAGGGCCGGCGAGTATTACGACGCCGCCTCGTCGCGCGCGGGCGAGCTGGCCGCGAGCGCGCGCGAGGTGGTCGAGCGCCGCGGCGAGCGCGTCTCGGCGGCCATCGAGGCGGGCCGCCAGGCCTACCGCGACGAGAAGCGCCGCACCGAGTCCTCGGCCCTGACCGAAGGCCCGACCGCCCTCGAAGGCGGAGACTGAAAGTTAAGCTGTTAGCTGTTGGCTTTCAGCTTTTTCGCCCTGAGCCGACGGCTAACAGCCATAGCCGATAGCTAACAGCTAACAGCCAGTAGCTTCAATGTTTTTCCTGGCCCTACAGATGACGACGAGCGACCCGGCGTTCTGGGTTCTGGTGATCGTGGCCGTCTCGTTCGTGGTAATCGCGGCGGCGATGGTCTTCATCGCGGTCGTGGTGAGCCGCGTGGCGCAGACCGTCCGGAACGTCGAGTCGAAGGTCGAGCCGCTGATGGAGCGCGTCGGCGCTCTGGCCGATCAGGTGCGCCTCATCGCCGCGCAGGGCAAGGAGGTCGCAGAGCAGGTGACGGTCATGTCGGGCCACCTCTCGACGGCGACGCAGTACCTCTCGGAGTCTCTGGGGCTGGTGCGCGACGAGGTGCGCGACCTCAAGGAGGTCGTCGGACTCTCGACCGAGACGGCGCGCGCCAAGGTCGAGATGATCAGCCGCTCGATAGACGAGACGCACGGACAGTTGATGACCACGACCAACTTCATCACCTCGAAGATCGTCAACCCCGCGCGCGAGATCGCGGCGATTATGGCGGGTGTCAGGCGCGGACTCGAAGTCCTCCTGGCACCCGCCCCGAAGCAGATCAACGAGACTTACGCGGAGGAGGAGATGTTCATCGGCTGAACTCTCAAACCGTAACGCGAGCGCTGGCGCGCCCGGACTACCCTCTCCGCTGAGAGACGTGGTTCGGGCGCTCTGTTTTTATGAGCAGCAAGCAGCGTTCAGATTTGAAAGACGTGAGAGCCGAAGACAGGCGACGCGACGTTTTAAGCCCCGAAGGGGCGGAATGCCGCACTAACTTTGAATTGCCGTTTGCCTGAGCTACTATCACAAATTCACGGTCGCGCCGCCGCCTCTGACAGTGACGGCGCATCGAAGGAAAGCAGAGTCAATGTCAACACAGGCACCGCTCGATCTCAAAAAAACCATCAACCTGCCGAAGACCGGCTTCGCGCAGAAGGCGAACCTCGCGCAATCGGAGCCTGCGCGCCTGAAGCGCTGGACGGAGGCGGGACTTTATGAATTAATCCGGCGCTCGCGCCGTGGCCGCGAGAAGTTCATCCTCCACGACGGCCCCCCTTACGCCAACGCCGACATCCACCTCGGCACGGCGATGAACAAAATCCTCAAAGACATCGTGGTGAAGTCGCGCACGATGCTCGGCTACGACAGTCCATACGTGCCCGGCTACGACTGCCACGGCCTGCCCATCGAGCAGCACGTCGAGCGCGCGCTCAAAGAGAAGGGGAAGAACCGCGCCGACATCCCCGTCTCAAGCTTCCGGCGTATCTGCCGCGAGCACGCCGCCGAAGCTTTGAAGCGGCAGACGCGCGACTTCCAGCGACTCGGCATACTCGGACTCTGGGACGACCCCTACCTCACGATGTCGAACCACTACGAGGCCGAGACCGCGCGACTGTTCGGCCTCTTCGTCGAGCGCGGCTACGTCTACAAGGGCGCTCGGCCCGTCTACTGGTGCATCCACGACCAGACGGCTCTGGCCGAGGCGGAGGTCGAGTACCGCGAGCACACGAGTCCGTCCGTCTACGTCAAGTTCCCACTCTCGGAAGACTCGGTCGAGGCGAAGGCTTTCAAGCGCGAGCTGTTGGGGAGCGAGGACGACCCGCGCAAGGTCTTCTTCCTCATCTGGACGACGACGCCCTGGACTCTGCCCGCCAACCTCGGCATCGCCGTCAACCCGAACTTCGAGTACGCGGCGGTGCAGAACGAGCGCAACGGCGAGGTCTACATCGTCGCCGGCGAGCTGGTCGGCACGGTCGCAGAGAAGTGCGACATCGGCGGGCGCGAATCCGTTGAGTCCTCAGTCTCGACAATTTCAGCCGAGCCGACTTCCGCCGCGGAGACTTCCGTCGGCCCCGAGTCACATGCGTCGCCCGCGCGCGCCGAGTCGCCCGCATCGTCGGCGCGGGCCGAGCGTTCGCCGCGAGTCCTCGCGCGCTTCCCCGGCTCGCGGCTTGACTGTCTGGAAGCGCGCCACGCGTGGCTCGACCGTCCATCGCTCCTCATGCTCGGCGACCACGTCACGCTCGGCGGCGAGGCCGACGCCGAGACCGAGCTTGACGTTTCGGAGGCGCGCGACCGACGGGCCACAGGCAAAGCCGGCACGGGCCTCGTGCACACGGCTCCGGGCCACGGCCACGACGACTTCGTCATCGGCAAGGCTTACGGACTCGACATCTACTGCCCCGTTGACAACGCGGGTCGCTTCACCGAGGAGGTCGAGCACTTCGCCGGCCAGAACGTCTTCGAGGCCAACCCCAACATCGTCGAATTCTTGCGCGAGCGCGGCCTGCTCCTCTTCGACGAGCCTTACCCGCACCGCTACCCGCACTGCTGGCGCTGCAAGAACCCCGTCATCTTTCGCGCCACGCCGCAGTGGTTCATCTCGCTCGACGCCGCCGGACGCGCCGACGCTGAAGTGGAAAAGGATGATGACGGGCGCGACCGCGCGAACTTCACTGACAACTTCACGGACGGCGGCCCCGAAGCGCCGGAGTCTCTGCGCGCATTGGCGCTGCGCGAGATCAAAAACGTCGAGTGGGTTCCCGCCTGGGGCGAGGAGCGGATGCGCAACATGCAGAAGGGGCGGCCCGACTGGTGCGTCTCGCGCCAGAGAGTCTGGGGCGTGCCCATCCCCGTCTTCTACTGTTCCTGTGGCGAGGCGGTCGCAGACCGCACGACCATCAACCACGTCGCCGACATCTTCGAGCGCGAATCGGGCGACGCCTGGTACGCGCGCGCGGCCACGGAGCTTCTGCCCGAAGGCTTCAAGTGCGCGAAGTGCGGCGGCGGCGAGTTCACGAAGGAGACAGACATCCTCGACGTTTGGTTCGACAGCGGCGCGTCTTCCGTCGCCGTGCTGGAGAGCGAACGTTACGAGGGCCTGCGCTGGCCCGCGGACGTTTACCTCGAAGGCGGCGACCAGTTCCGCGGCTGGTTCAACTCAAGCTTGATGGTCGGCCTCGCTGCCCACGCCCGCGCGCCGTACCGCGCCGTCGTCACGCACGGCTGGACTCTCGACGCCCAGGGGCGCGCGATGCACAAGTCCGCCGGCAACGCCGTCGCGCCCGAAGAGTTCGTCAAAGAGTCGGGCGCAGACATCCTGCGCCTCTGGGTCACTTCCTCGGACTACAGGGAGGACATGCGCTGCTCGGACGAAATCCTTCGGCGCGTCTCGGATGCCTACCGCAAGATTCGCAACACGGCGCGCTACGCCCTCGGCAACCTCGACGGCTTCGACCCGTCGAGTGACACGGTAGCTCTCAACGAGATGCCGGAGGTTGACCGCTGGGCGCTCGCCGAACTCGACGCGGTTGTCGCGCGCGCGACCGAAGGTTACCGCGCCTACGACTTCCACTCGGTCTACCGCGCGCTCGACATCTTCTGCACGGTGACACTGTCGGCGCGCTACTTCGACATCATCAAGGACAGGCTCTACACCGCAGCGCCGAAGTCGCACGCGCGCCGCTCTGCACAGACCGCGCTCAACTACATCGCCGACGCGCTCGCGCGCCTGCTCGCGCCGATACTTGTCTTCACGGCGGACGAAATCTGGGAGAACCTGCCGGAGGCCAAAGCACGAAGGGGCGACGCACGCGGCGACGCACGCGCGACCGACGCGGGCGATGTTGCGAGCGCGACCGGCGCGGGCGGCTCGTTGAGCGCGGACAACTTCGTTGGCTCTGTCCCGCCGTCGGTTCACGCGGCGGAGTTTCCGGTCGCGCTCGCGGCGGGGCGCGACGCGGCTTTGCTCGAACGCTGGTCGCGCCTCTTCGAGGTGCGCGACGTTGTGCTGCGTGCGCTCGAAGAGGCGCGCGCGTCGAAGCTCATCGGCAGCAGCCTCGAAGCGCACGTTCTGCTCGCGGCGAAGCGGAAGACTTACGAGCTTCTGGAACACTACCGCGAAGAGCTGCGTTACGTCTTCATCGTCTCGCAGGTCTCTTTGA
>JALZHC010000428.1 GCA_030914105.1 Acidobacteriota bacterium | reverse complement strand
GGCGCGCTCGACGTAGCCTTCCGGGTCGAAGACGTGCGTGGCGTACATCTCCGTCCCGTTCAGAGGCGCGTCGGGCGGTGTGCCCGCGGGTCGAACCGGCGAGGTCGGCATCAGACGCGCGCCGGGGATGAAGAGCGAGCGGAACCTGTCCCAGTCGCGCTCTTTGCCTGCCGGGCCGGAGATCGTGTCGTAGAGCGCGGCGATGATCGCGTCAACCGAACTCACGTCGGCGGCGTTTGCGGCCCTGGCCGTCTGGCTTTCGACGGGCCTGGGCGGTTTGGAAGAGTCCTGCGCGCGCGCGTGGCCGAGCAGGAGTCCGAAGGTCAGACCGAAGAAGGCGAGGGAAGGCACGAGCATCTGTTTCATCTGGAGAGTCCTCGCGAAGAAGATTTCTAAGAGCCTGGCAAAGCTGGTTTCTACCAGTTCAAGGCAAGAGCGGTTTGCTGTCAGCTCAAATTTTTTCGAGCGCCGTTATTATGACGGCGGAAGTTGATTTTAAGCCAGCGATTCGGTGCAAACGTCTCGAAGGCTACAGCCGGCGCAGCGGCGCGGGTCTTCGTGGCTGCGTCGAACCTCTTCGGCGTCGCGCGCGGCGCGCATCTCTTCGATGAGCGCGAGCGCTTGCTCGCGCAGCTCGTCCGTGAACTCAACCCTCAGCTCTCGGTCGCGGTAGCGTATGAGGCCGAAGGGGACGTGCGCGCCGAGCACGTCTTCGACGAGCAGGCAGTAGGCGGCGAGCTGCGCGACGTGCGAGTCGTAGGGCCGACTGCCGGGGGGAGACGCGGCGGACTTGATCTCGACGGGCACGACGCCGCCCTCTGCCTCGACCAGATAGTCCGGCCTGCCCGTGAGTCCGAGCGAAGTCGAGACGAGCGGCCTCTCTTGCCTGACGCCTTCCGCGCCGACCTCCGCGGGCGCGATGCGTCCGACGGGTCTGCCCGTGTCGCTGTAAAGGAGCGTGCCCGCGGGGAGTCCAGAGCGCGCAGCCTCGCGCCGCGCCGCCGAGCGGGCCGAGGCGGCCGCGACGACGAGCAAGCAGAAGAGAAGGAAGAGCCAGATCATCCGCGCCACCAGACGAGCAGAATCAGAACCGCGACGGCGAGGGCGAGACAGGCACACGCGCCCGCGACGGCGCGCAGACTCTGTGCGCGCGCGACTCGTCGCCCGTGCCCCTCGTGCCAATGTCGCCCGGCCTCGCGCGCGCCCGCGCCGCGCGTCGGCTCGAAGCCTTCGAGTCGCAGCCACCAGGCGCGCGCGCAGAAGACGTACTCGCCCATCCCCGACGCGCGTATCAAGCCTCTCCGCTCACGTTTTTTCATAGATGAGTACCGATGTTCTACTCTAAACGCGGCGAAAAAGAAACGGCGCTCCCTCGTTTGAAGGAGCGCCGTTTCGTTTGTAGGCGCGCTGCTGGTACGAAGTACGAAGCCGAGCCGCGCCAGCGGTCACGGAAGTTGAAGAGGCGGCACCCGAAGACTTGCGCCCGTCGGAACGTCGGAAGCGCCGCGGTCTCTTCAGAAGGCTAGACGGTTCGCCGCCCGGTCAAGAGATTGATCACGAAGATGACGAGCGCCACGACGAGCAGAAGGTGAATCAACCCACCGCCGATGTGCGCGACCAAACCGAGAAGCCAGAGCACGAGAAGAATAACCAGAATCGTCCAAAGCATCGTTTAACCCTCCCTGAAGTTTAAGCTGCCGAATTTCATCCCAACCAACCAGGTCGCACATACGAGACGGCAACGTGTGTGCCACCTCGCGTCGCTTGCCGCGGCGAAGCGGGCAACTGCCTGTTGAGCCGCGATTTATTCGTGCGTGCGAATCCTCACGAGAGCGAGGACATAAGCAGACGGGGCTTCGTTCATGTATGGATATGTGGCGCGGGAGTTGACGCCTGTTCAGTTTCACATCAGTACAGTCTCGGCAGTCTCTTTGATAACTGACGGCTGGAGGGTGCGATAAAGAGTCAGTAGCACGCGCACGCGAGCGCGGATAAAATCTGCGTCGAGGAAAAATAAGAGAGAGGGCAACGTTGGCGCGCGGCTTGCTCCGTTCGGTGGGCACTTCTGTGGAAGTGTTCGGGGCGTCTGCGCGCCGAAAGCTTCACGGCGTCCGCGCGCGCCGAAAGCTTCGTGGCATGTGGGCCGCCGGTGCCGGGGGTGTGTGGTTCGACAGGGAGTGTGCCGTGCACAAGCGCGTGAGGTCTTGGAGCGTGTGGTTGCAGTGGGCCGTGCTTCTGTCCGTTCTGGCGGGCGCGTTGGCGTGGGTCGTCGGCGCGTCGGAAGCGCCGGCAGACCGTGAGGAGCTGAAGAACGTGGTCGCGGAGCTGAGGTCGCAGGCCGCCGTCGGTCAGCTCCTGTCCGAGCAGGCAGCGACGGGCAAGGTCACTTCCCCTTACTTCAAGGCGCAGGCGTCCCAGCTTCGGAAGAACATCGAGGCGGCGCGCACGCAGCTCGACCCCTCGAAGTTCAAGCCGGAGGTGAGAGAGGCGTCGGCGCGCGCGGGCGAGCTGGCCGGCAGGTTGAGCGAAGAGGCGGGCGCGCTCGGCGGCGCTTACGGCGACGCGCGTGCCCCGGGCGATTTGAAGGGAGAGTTCGCGGGCCTCTTCTCGCAGTTGGGGAGTTTGGAGGAGAGTCTGAAGCAGTAGACGGCTGATGTTGTGAGCTTAAGAGGCGGCGTTGTTGACCGATGAAGAAGTGGGTCGAGATTTTCCTCGGCATCCTGACGGCGATGGGCGGCTTCGTCGAGGTCGGCGAGCTTGTCTTTTCAGTGAACGCAGGCGCGCGCTTCCGTTTTAGCCTGCTGTGGGTGGTCGCGCTCGGAACCGTCGGCATCATCGCCTACTGCGAGATGGCCGGGCGCATCGCCGCCGTCCGCGAGCAGCCGGTCTTCAACCTCATACGCGAGCGCGCGGGCTTCAACGCCGGCCTCGTCACGCTCGTCGCCGCGAACGTCGTCAACCTTCTGACCTGCGCCGCCGAGATCGGCGGCATCGCGCTGCTCTGGCAACTGCTTTCCGGCTGGCCTTACCGCTGGCTCGTCGTCGCCGCGCTCTTGTTTCTGCTCGCCGTCGTCTGGGTCTTCTCCTTCGAGTGGATCGAGCGCGTGTTCGGGCTGCTCGGCCTTTTGATGTGCGTCTACCTTCTGACGGCCATCTACCTTCGGCCCGACTGGGGGCAGTTGGCCGCGGGCTTCGTGCCGCAGGTTCCGCGCCTGGAGACGAGGAGCGAGTATTTCGTCTTCGCCTACTTCGTCGTGGCGGTCTTAAGCTCGGTGCTGCTGCCTTACGAGACATACTTCTATGCCTCCGGCGCGATTGAGGACGGATGGAACCCTTCCGACATCAAGCTCAACCGCGTCATCGTCATCATCGGCTTCACGCTCGGCTCGCTCCTTTCGGTCGCGCTCATCATCATCGGCGCGCAGCTCTTTCTGCCGCGCCACATCGAGCCGCAGCTTCCGGGCGCGGCGGCGCTCGCGCCGGCGATTGTTTTCGGCAAGGTCGGACTCTTCGCGGCGCTGCTGGGGATGTTCTTCGCGTTCGCGGGCGCGGCCATCGAGACTTCGCTGTCGAGCGCCTACAATCTCGCGCAGTTTTTGGGGTGGCCCTGGGGCAAGTACCGACGCCCGCACACCGCCGCGCGCTTCACGCTGACGTGGATGATGACCTTCGTCCTCGCCGCCGCAATCATCCTCACCGGCGTCGACCCGATCAGCGTGGTCGAATACTCAATCGTCTTCTCGGTCGTCATACTCCCGCTCACGTACTTCCCCGTCATGCTCATCGCGGGCGACAAAGAGGTCATGGGCGAGAAGGCGAACGGGTGGCTGGCGAACGCGCTCGGCTGGTTCTATCTGGTCGTCATCACGCTGGCGGCGCTGCTGGCCGTCCCTCTGCTCGTCATCACGCACGGGGGGCAGGGCTGATGCAGGACTACCTGGACATCGTGCGGCAGGTCTTAGACCACGAGGTCGTGGACGTGAACAACGTGCCGTGCGGAATGGTTGACGACCTCGTGGTCGAGGGCGAGCCGGGCGAGGAGCTGCGCGTGACGGCGCTTCTGGTCGGCGCAGGCGCGTGGGCCGAAAGGCTGCCGAGCCTTTTGGGGCGCGCGGCGAAGTTTGTTTTCGGAGGGCGGCGTGTGCGCGTGCCCTGGGAAGAGGTGTGGGTGATCACGGAGAGGGTGAAGCTGAAGTCGCGCGCGAGCGAGCTGGGTCTGGGCGTGGCCGACAGAAAGGCTTCGAGGTGGATTAAATGGCTGCCGGGCGCTTGAAGGGGGTGGAGTAGATGGCTGCCGGGCGCTTGAAGAAGGTGAGCGAGTTTCAGTACGCGCGGGTCGAGACAGAGGACGGCGAGTTCCTCGGCCACGTCTTCGACCTGCGCAGCACAGGCGCGCCCGAACACGGCGACACGCGCGCCTCTCGCGTCGTAGGCGAACTCGTCTACGGCAAGGCGGGGCTGCTCGCGCGCCTCGGCCTCACGCGCGCC
>JALZHC010000427.1 GCA_030914105.1 Acidobacteriota bacterium | reverse complement strand
GCGTGGGGCCGGGCGCGGGCGGAGAGGGAGTGCCGGTACGTCTGCGGTAGAGATAGTATCCGGTGCCGGCGGCGGCCAGTATCACCACCCCGACCGCCAAGCCCACAGCCCAACCCGGCGGGCCTGTGGCCGCCTCGACCTCGGCCCCACCGCCTGCCTCCACTGCGGTCAACGCTTCGGCGAGAGCAATAAGCTTCTCGTCAACAAAACGGTTCATCACCCCGGTCTGGGTGGCCGTCGTCACCGGGGCTCTGCCGCCGGAGACTATCGCGTCTGAGACGCGGTCGGCCTCCACCTCCGCCGCGTCGGTCGGGTTGCTGACCTGAAGCGACATCGCCGCGACGCCCTCGGGCCGCTGTTCGCTCACGGCCACTTCCGGCGTCTCGGTCAACTGCGCGTCGGCTTCCTCCAGCTTCCGCGGGGTGAAGGCTGCCAGCACGCTCAGCTTGAGGTTTTCATCACTGCCGTTTGCTATCTCCCGCAACTGGGCTAGCCCGCCAGCCACCATGTAGAGGTCTTGCTGAACCGCTTGCAGCGACTGCCCATCGGACGCAGCCCCCCCGGCGGCGTCCGACTCCAGGCGCTGGCCGGCCCGCGCGTGTAGCTCCTCGATGGTATTTATGAGCGAAAGCAGCTTAGCCGAGGCGCTCGATTGTCCGGAGGCGGGCGCGGCTGCCGGCTCCTCTTCTTCATTCGCCTGGCGGGCGATGATCGGGGTGCTGCCGCCCTGCTGAATGACGTGCGTCAACTCATGGGCCAACAGCCGCTGCCCCTCCTTCGTCTCCGGCGCGTACTGCCCGGCCCCGAAGACTACGTCCGATCCCACCGTGTATGCCTTCGCCTTCACCGCATGCGCGGACGCTGCCGCGCGCTCGTCGGTGTGTATGCGGACGTTTTGAAAGCTGTGGCCGAAGCGCGGCTCGATGAAGCTGCGCACGGCGGGCGGGAGAGGCTGCCCCGGTGAGTTGAGCGTGTCGTGCACGGCGGGCGGCACGGAGGCCATCGTCTTGGCCCGGCCGACGGGAGACCGCTTCAAGGTGAGTTGTTTCTCGCGGCACTCGCTGCATTCCCCCATGACGCCGGGCTTCCCACCGCACGCGCATTGGCGTTGCAGGAGACGGCTGTGCGTCGGCCCCACGGGCGTCGCGGGCTTAGCTTTGCTCTGGGTCTGCAAAGGAGTGCTCATGCGTCGCCCCTCAGGCTTCGATACACGGACTGAGCCAACTGCCTGCCGATTCCCCGCGCGTCCAAATCAACACTGATAACGAGCGTCCCGGCATTCACGCGCGCGACCTCGGCGTCGCGTGTGAGTGCGTGCGGAATACCCTGCTCGGCAAGGAGGCGAGCCAACTCGTGCTGCACGGCTTCGCCGATCTCGTACCGCGCGGCGGGCCCAAAGCCGTGCAGCACGACCTCCTCTATGTGCAGCTCGAACGCGCGCGGGTGGCCGTGGGCCGTGGGCTGGGCTACGCCGACCGGCTTCGCCAGTTCAGCACGCAGTCCCCTTTGTTCATGCTTGCTCACAACCACCCCCTGACTTCGGCCTCGGTCAGCGACTTCTCCAGCTTGACGTATTCGCTCTGCGCGGCGCTCAACAGGTGCGACATGCGCACGGGCGCGCCGTCGTCGGCCGCGAGGAAAGCTGCGTTGAGGGCGATGTTGCGAATGTTGCCGCCGGCGACGTTGAGCAGGGCCAGCTTGCCCGCATCTAAGTTTTCCGTAGGCGTCTCGCGGGGGAAGATGCGGCGCCAGATTTCGGCGCGCTGCGCGGCGTCGGGGAACGGGAACTGGACGAGGAAGCGTATGCGGCGCAGGAAGGCCGTGTCGAGCGCGCTCTTGAGGTTGGTCGTCAGGATGGCGAGGCCGCGGTAGGCTTCCATGCGCTGCAAGAGGTAGCTGACCTCGATGTTGGCATAGCGGTCGTGGCTGTCTTTGACCTCGCTGCGCTTGCCGAAGAGCGCGTCGGCCTCGTCGAAGAGCAGGATCGCGCCGCCCTCCTCCGCCGCGTCGAAGACGCGACGCAGATTCTTCTCCGTCTCGCCGATGTACTTACTGACGACGGCGCTCAGGTCTATGCGGTAGAGGTCGAGCCGCAGATCGTTGGCGAGCACCTCGGCCGCCATCGTCTTCCCCGTGCCGCTGACGCCGGCGAAGAGGGCGCTGATGCCGAGTCCGCGCGCGCCCTTCGTGGCGAACCCCCACGCCTCATAAACCGTCATGCGATGGCGCACGTGCACGGCGACCTCGCGCAGGGTTCGGAGCTGGAGTTCAGGCAGCACGATGTCGTCCCAGGTCGCGGCAGGCTCGATGCGCTGCGCCAAGTCGTCGAGGCGCGGGCGCGCCTGCGTGCGGCACGCGTCCCAGAGTGCCTCGCCGAAATCAACGCCCCGGCCTGCCTTCTCGTCCGACAGTTGTCGCCCCAACGCTTCGGCGCGCGCCGCGTGCACCTTCTGAAGGTTGAGGTTGAATTGCGAGACCAGCGCCTCCACCTTGCCGTTGAGATTAAACGGCAACGCGCCGAGGGCGCTGCCCCAGAGGTCTCTCTGCTCGCCCGCCGTGGGCTTGCGCACGTCGAACGTCAGTATGGGCTTGTGCGGGGCGCGCTGCCGCTCGACGCCGCTGATGATGAGCGGGCTGCCGAGGTTTTCGATAAGCCTGTTGATGGCCCCGGCGCGGGCTGCGTCGCCCGCCTCCGGCTCGTGACATTCGAGCAGCAGCGCGCAGTTAACGAGCGCCGCCTCGCGGCTCCAGAGCCGGACGAAGCCGTCGAGTTCGCCCGCGCCGGCCGGGACATACTGCGCGGGGAGAAGGGCGATGCGCAGACCGAGCGAGGCCGCGGCCGCGGCCGCGATGGAGCGCTTGTCCGTCACTTCGTCGCCGCAGAGCTGCACGACGGGCAGCGACGCCGAGTTTTCTACCGCGCGCGTCCACAGCGCCGCGATGCGCTCGGCCAGCATGCGGTGAGACGGAACCAGTTCGCCCGCTTCGTGCAGATGCTCGACCAATCCGGCGAGCCGCTCGTCCAGGTGCTGCACGCCGGCGAGGAAGTGCAGGACGCGCTCGTCAATCCGGAGCGGGCTGAGCGTGAGTGCCGGGCCGCTGCCGACTTCGATCATGCGCCAGCGGCGCAACGGCGCGGCGGGAGACATGGCGCTCCAGTGGGACTGCGGCAGCGCGGCCAGGGCGAGGCCGAAGGTCGGGAAGGCGCGCGCCGGGTCGCCCTGCGCCTCGGCGCACAGGGAGGCGAAGCCCGACTCCAGTTCGACGCCCGCGCAGAGCAGCAGGAGAGCGCGCTCGAAGGCGGAGAGGCCGAAGGCGGTCGCGAGCGTCTCAAGCGCGGCGGGCGAGGGCATGGCCTCCGCCGCCACTTCCAAAGCACGCCGCGCCGCGCCTTCAAGGCCCGCGCCGTGCGCGCGGCTTCCCCCTTCATGCTCCGCACGCGAGCGTGCGACGTGACCTTCGAGCGCCTCGCGCACGACGGCGAGCGCCGCCGTCAGGTAGCGCTGGTTAGCCTCGTTCCAGTCCTGTCTCACTCGCTCGCTCAAGACATGATCACCTTCGGGCCGACGTAGAGCGGGTTGTTCTTGTCGGCGTCCTGTTCGAGAGGGCTGCTTGCTCCGTCCACCTGCACGCGCACGAGGTAGTCGCCCTGCGCCACCCCGCTGACGTGGAACAAGAGCGTGTCAGTCTCGGCGGGGTCGGCCGGGTGGTTGCGCGGGGCCGCGTCGAAGCTGAAGGCGCGCGCCGCGCGGCCGGCGGGCGGGTTCAGCTCGTTCAACAGCAGCGCGGCGCGCTGCGTCTTGCCGACCGGCGGGCTGACTTTGACGGTCAGGTCGGCGGAGCGCGTGCCGTCGCCGGCGACTACCGGCGTCGAGACCGTGATATCTGGGCTGCCGTCGAGCCGCCTGTTGATCGTCGGGTGGAGCACGAAGGCCGCGAGGTTCGATTCGACGCCGCTGTGCGGCACGGGCGGCGTGCCCATCAGCGCGGGCTGAACGACCTGCAAGCCCTGCACGCCCGCGCGCAGGCCCGCCGGCAGGGGCAGGCTGAGGCGCGCGTCGCCCACGTCCCCGGCGGCCGGCGTCACTTCAACGCCACCGACCCTAACCAGCGTCACGTCGCCGCGCAGCCGCTTGCCCGTGACGACCAGCGTCGAGGTGGAGACGATGAAGGCGTCCGCGTCGGCGGCGGAGACGATACGCTCGACGAGCGGCTGGCGGAAGGGCACGGCGTAGACGTTGCGTGTGCGCACGGGCAAGGTCGAGCGTGTCGACTCTTCGCTCTCGATGAGGACGACCGTCCCCTGATATGCGACCGAGAGGTTGTAGGGCGTCTGGAAGTAGACCGACCAGAGCTTCGACAACTCTTCGAGCGACAGCGGCAGCGGCGTGAACTTGACCAGCTCGACCGAGTCCGCGAGGTTCGAGGCGGCGAGGTAGCCGAAGGCGGGCTTGGCAATCGTCTGCCGTATGCTCTCGCGCGTGAGCAC
>JALZHC010000426.1 GCA_030914105.1 Acidobacteriota bacterium | reverse complement strand
CTACGACCCTTCGGCGCACAACATCATCTCGAACGCCTCCTGCACGACCAACTGCCTCGCGCCCGTCGCCAAAGTCATCCACGAGAATTTCGGCATCAAGTCCGCGCAGATGACGACCATCCACTCCTACACGAACGACCAGCAGCTGCTCGACCTGCCGCACAAAGATCTGCGCCGCGCGCGCGCCGCCGCGCTCTCGATGATCCCGACTTCCACGGGCGCGGCCAAGGCCGTCGCGCTCGTGCTGCCGGAACTCAAAGGCAAGTTCGACGGCATCAGCGTGCGCGTGCCGACGCCGAACGTCTCTCTGGTTGACGTGGTGATGGAGGTCGAGCGCGGGACGACGACCGAGGAGGTCAACACGGCCTTAAAGAACGCGGCCAACGAGGAGCTGCGCGGCATCCTCGCCTTCTCCGAGGAGCCGCTCGTCAGCGTGGACTTCCGCAAGAACGACAACTCGTCAATCGTGGACGCCGAGTATACGAAGGTCATCGGTGGCAATCTCGTCAAGGTTCTCTCCTGGTACGACAACGAGTGGGGCTACTCCTGCCGCGTCCGCGACCTCATCAAGTTCATCGCGGGGAAAGGACTCTAAGACGGGTGTTAGGTGCTGGGTTCTGGGTGCTGGCCCGTCGCGGCATTAGCCCCTCCCCAGCACCCAAAACCCAGCACCCAAAACCCCTATGAACAAGCTTTCCATCAAAGACCTCGACCTCAAGGGCAAGCGCCTGTTTGTGCGCGTGGACTTCAACGTGCCCTTGAAGGATGGGAAGGTCGAAGACGACACGCGCATCCGTGCGGCGCTGCCGACGATTCAATACGCGGTCGAGCACGGCGCGCGCGTCATCCTCGCTTCGCACCTGGGCAGGCCGAAGGGCGAGCGCGTGGAGAAGTACAGCCTGCGGCCCGTGGCTGAGCACCTTTCGGAGTTGCTCGGAAAGCCGGTCGCCTTCGCGGACGACTGTGTGGGCGAGGCGGCGCGTGCGGCGGTCGAGAAGTTGAAGGACGGCGACGTGCTGCTGCTTGAGAACCTTCGCTTTCACAAGGAGGAGGAGAAGAACGACGACGCGTTCGCGCGCGAGCTGGCCTCGTTGTGCGACCTCTATGTCAACGACGCCTTCGGCACGGCGCACCGCGCGCACGCCTCGACCGCGGGGATAACGAAGTTCGTCGGACGTTCGGCGGCGGGCCTTCTGATGGAGAAGGAGCTTGAGTATTTGGGTCGGGTTCTCAATAACCCGGAGCGCCCGTTCGTCGCCATCCTCGGCGGCGCGAAGGTCTCGGACAAGATTCCCGTCATCAACTCACTCATCAGCCGCCGCGTGGATAAGATTTTAATCGGCGGCGCGATGGCCTACACCTTCTTCAAGGCCGAGGGCTTCACGGTCGGAAAATCTTTAGTCGAAGATGACATGCTCGCGACGGCGCGCGAGATCAAGCAGCGCGCCGAAGCCGAAGGCGTTAAGCTCGTGCTGCCGACAGACCACCAGGTCGTTGACAGCTTCGACCCTTTGCACAGCCGCAAGACAATCCCCGTCGAGTTCACGAACATCGGCCACGTCGGATTAGACATCGGCAAGGAGACGGTCGCGCTCTTCGCCGACGAGATCAAGGACGTGAAGACGATCATCTGGAACGGCCCGATGGGCGTCTTCGAGGAGAAGGGCTTCGACGAGGGAACGATTGGCGTGGCGCGCGCCGTCGCCGAGGCCGCCGGACGCGGCGCGACCGTCATCGTCGGCGGCGGCGACTCGGTCGCGGCCATACACCAGGCCGGAGTCGCCGACCGCGTAACGCACATCTCCACGGGCGGCGGCGCGACGCTCGAATTCCTCGCCGGCGACGAGCTGCCCGGCGTCGCGGCGCTAAGTGATAAAGCAGTAGCCAGTAGTCAGTAGCCAGTAGGCTCCGCGCCGAGGGCGTTGACGCTGACATCGCTGGCTCTGGTTATCGAAGGTCTTCTACTGGCTACTGACTACTGGCTACTGGCTACTCTGATGAGAAAACCTGTCATCGCCGGAAACTGGAAGATGTACAAGCTGCTCGCCGACTCGTTGGCGACCGTCTTGGAGTTGAAGCCTCTGGTGGCGAACGCGAACCACTGCGAGGTCGTCGTCGCGCCCGTCTTCACGGCGATCAAGACCGTGGCCGACCGGCTCGAAGGCTCGAACATTCACGTCGCCGGCCAGGACTGCTCGACCGAGTCCAAGCACGGCGCGCACACGGGCGAGGTCGCCGCAGACATGCTGAAGGATGCCGGTGCTTCGCACGTCATCGTCGGACACTCCGAACGCCGACAGCTCTACCACGAGAGCGACTCGATGGTGAACCGGAAGCTTCAGGCCGGCCTGGCCGCAGGGCTTTCGGTCATCATGTGCGTCGGCGAGACCCTGGAGCAGCGCGAGGGCGGCGTGGCAGAAAGGGTCGTGCGCGGGCAGATAGAAGGGGGCCTGCGTGATTTGACAGCCTCCGACCTCGACCGTATCATAATCGCCTACGAACCCGTCTGGGCCATCGGAACGGGGAGAACCGCGACGCCGGAGCAAGCGCAGGAAATGCACGCGTTTGTCCGGCGCGTTTTCGCGGGCAGGTTTTCGCAGGACGCGGCCAGCCGCCTGAGAGTCCTCTACGGCGGCTCGGTCAAGCCCGACAACATCGCAGGCCTGATGCGGCAGGCGGACGTTGACGGCGCGCTCGTCGGCGGCGCGAGCCTCGACGCCGAGTCGTTCGCGCGCATCGTCAACTACGACAGGTAGATTTTTTTGAGACTGAGGTTTTGAAGTTTTGCTGACCTACTTCTTATTCGGAATATTCATCCTCGCCTGCCTCGTGCTCGTCGTCTCGGTGCTTTTGCAGCCGGGCAAGTCCGACGCGGGCGCGCTCTTCACCAGCTCGATTTCGAGCACGGCCTTCGGCCCGCGCGGCACGCAGAGCGTCCTCGCCAAGATCACCATCGGCGCGGCAGCGACCTTCATGCTCGTCGCGCTGCTGCTCGGCATGGGCGTCGGCGGCCAGCGCTCTCTGATGGAGGGCGGCGCGAAGGCGAAGCCGAGTCCGGCGGCCTCGCCCGCACAGCAGTCGGCCCCGCCCGCCGGGACTTCGCCCGCCGCGCCGGCGCAGACCGACAACGGCGCGAACGCGCCCGCCGCGCCCGCGAACGCGCCGGCAACCACGACGGCCAGCCCGGAATCTAACGCCAGCCCGGCCCAGAAGTAACTCACGGCAGTCCGAACCGGCCCGGCGGCTTGAACCTCACCGTCGTTGCTGTTAGTTTTTAACTTGCCGACCCAAGCGGAAGTGGCGGAACTGGTAGACGCGCACGTTTGAGGGGCGTGTGAGGCAACTCGTGGGGGTTCGAGTCCCCCCTTCCGCATTCGATTCGAAGAGACCCCGGCTGCCTGGCCGGGGCTTTTTTTATCCGGCCAGCCGGTCTTCTGTTGTTGAGCGGGCGCGGCGGCTGCTAAACTCTGCCGTGCTTTTCCGCGGGGGCCTTTAGTTCCGATGCGCCGAACCAACAGACGACAACTGCGTGCGGTCTTCTTCGCGGCGGCCTTCGTCTTCCTGTCGGGCGCTACGATGTCGGGCGTCCGGGCGCAGTCGAGCGATGCGAACTATCCCGCGCCGGTCTTCTCGAAAGAAGTCACGGGGCGAATCGCGCCGCGCGACGTTGGCGACCCGCGACGCACGCGACACTTCTACACCTTCCGCGGCACCGAAGGCGACCTCACAATCACGCTCGACAGCACGGAGCTTATCGGCGACGTTGACGTGTTCACGGCGACGACCCTGCGCCCGCTTCTCAAGTTCACACTGCTCGGCGACACGTCGCACCTGACCAAGAGCTTCTACGTCCGCACCGAGGAGACGCTCGTACTGAGGGTCGAGGCGCGCGCTGCGGGCGACGCAGAGGGCAGCTACCGCATACAGTTCGGCGGCTCGTTCGAGCCTGCGCCGGCAGACCTCGCCAACGCGCCGGAGCCGGCCGAGCCGACGTTGAAGGAGACGGGCGCGCGCGACAGGAACGTGCGCCGCGTGACCTCGACCGGCGCGCGCGTCGCGGAGCCGACGCCGCAGCCGACGCCCGCCGAAGAGGCCGCGCGCTACGTCTCGCTGGCTTACGCGCTCGGGCAGCCCCCTGGCTTCGACGCCCCGGCACGCACCGACGACCTGCCCGCGGGAGTTCTGGAGGTGCTTGACTTCGCGCCGCTCGTGCGCGAGTTCTACCGACGCTCCGGCATCGACGAGCGCCTCCCCGAGTACGCGCGCGCCTCGCGCGAGGCGGGCAACCGTCTGAGCCCCGCGACCGCCGAGATGGTGCGTGCCGTTCTCACATACCTGCACACGCGCCCGCAGTTGACTTACGTCGAGCGCGTCCCCGCGAGCGCTCCCAATCAGAGGGAGAAGAAAAAGGACGCGCCCGCGAGGCCTGTTTACCTGACCCGCGAGAAGGAGCGTCGCTTCCGCGTCGTCCCCGACCCGCTCGCCGCGCCCGGCGCGATCAACTTC
>JALZHC010000425.1 GCA_030914105.1 Acidobacteriota bacterium | reverse complement strand
GACTCAGGTAGCGCTCGACGGTCTCGAAGACAACTTGCGAGGCCGCGCCGGTGTCGCCCGTGCCGCCGAAGACGAACGCGAGCGGCGGGGCGAGTGCGTTGCCGTCGCAGACGATCCAGCGGTCAGCCGTGCCCGCGGGCGTGCCGCCGCTCGACGTGAGCGAGGCGTGCCCGACGACGTTGCCTCTGACCCGCACGAACAGCTCAAGCGGGGTGTCGCCGGGGTTCGACAGAATCTCCAGGTACCTCAGCCAGCTCGCGCCCGGCGGCGAGAAGACGCGCCGCTCCACCATCGCCCCGGCCATCGTGACCGGATACGTCTCCAGCCGCGCGCCGTCTTCGAGAGGGTGCGCCGCGGAGAACCCGGGATAAGACATCCCATTGACGCTGAGCACCTCGTCGTTCGGGGTGCGGTATTCAACATGTCGCCGCAGTTGCAGCGCGAGCGCCTGGACGACACGGAAGGCGTTGAGGGTCGTGGGAAGCTGAACGGCCCCGAAGCTCCCGCGCCGCAGGTCGAGCCGGAGGGCGCTGCCCGACGACAGGAGGCCGGTGGCCCCGGCCCCCTGAACGCCCGCGTCGCCCGCGCCGAGCAGGGCGTAGACGCCGCCGGGCTGCACGTTGCGCAGGACGAAGCGACCGCTCGTGTTCGTCGTCACGTAACGCCCCACGGAGCGGTAGAGTCCGGTGAAGAAGAGACTGAACTGCACGTTCGAGAGGGGCGTCACGCCGTCCGATTCAGTGGCCTGCCCGTAGACGACGCCGGACGCGCCCGCGTCCGGCAAGGTCAGGTGCAACGTCTCGCCGGGGCCGATCTGCCCGCCGACCGAAGCGAGCAGCGGTGAGTCCTGCGCCGCGCTGAAAAGACCCGGCGCCATGACCGACAGCCTGTAGACGCCGTCTGTCAGACGAGCGTACTGCGAGTTGTCCGGGTCTGCGTCGAGGAAGAGCGACAGGCTGCCCGCGGTGGCGGGCGCAGCCGGCGCGACCTCCAGCGTCGCCCGCGGCGGCAGCGTGATTAGAACGTCCTGCTGCGGCGACGACAGCACGCCCGTGTACTCGTACTCGTTCTCGTTGTAGACCGTGGCGCGGACGGCGAAGCTGCCGTAGGGCACGGCGTCGAAGGTGTGGCGGCCATCTCTGTCCACGGAATTATAGTCGGGGTTGTCGCTGCCGCTCTGCAGTCGCAGGCCGAGGCGCGCGCCTGTGTTGGGCTGGCCGTCCGCGTTGACGACAAGCACGTCCAGCCGCCCGAGTTGCGGCAGCGTCAACGCTGCCGAAGTCGTGGTCGTGCCTTCCGGCAGCGCGACCTCCGCGTCCGCCTTCACCACAAGTCCGCTGTCCCCGAACTCCGCGCGCAGTTGCGCGCCCTCAAGTGGCAGCAGCGTGCGCGCGAGATACTGGCCGACGGCTTTGAAGTCTGCGCGGTAGCTATTCCCGTTCGGCATGAGCAAGGTCACGCGGAAACCGCGGTCGCCCGGCGGCGAGCCGTCGGCTGTGCCGACGGTGATGGCCACGCTCCCCAGCGGCAGAGTCCAGTCGGCCCGCGTGTCTTCTCCTTCCGGGGCCAGGACGAGAGTCCTCTGCGGCGGGAAGTCGGGGGGCGTGACGTTGCCGTAGAGATAGTAGTTGACTTGCACGCGCACGCCGACCTCGCCGGTCTGCTGAACGTTCTCGATGGTGTAGAAGCCGTCCGCGTCGGTCGTCCCGTAGACGCTGGTGTTGCGGACGGGGTCGGTGGCCGTGAGAGAGATGCCAAGCTGTGTCGTGCCGTCGGCGAAGAGCACGCGCCCCGTGATCCTCCCCTGCCGGACGCCGGTCGGGGTCAGTTCGAGCACCTGTCCCTCTTCAGACAGGGTGCCCTGCGCCGCCAGCGGCCCGCTTTCCGTCTGCACCTGCACGAGGTATGTGCCCGGCGGCAACGGCGGGGAGAGGAAAACGCCGTCCGCGTCCGTCGAGTAATAGGCGAAGAGCCGTCCGCCGAGCGTGAGGCTGAGTTGACGGTTGACGAGCGGCTGGCCGTCGCGCCGCGCGACGACGCGCAACCGCCCGAGCGGCGGCAGCGTTACGTCGCACTCGGCCTCCGCGCCGGGCGACCCGACGCGCCCCAGCGCCGTCCCGACACCGCTGACGAGACGGACGACGAGTGCGAAGTCGCCGACCGGGGCCGTCTCAAAACGGAAGCGCCCGTCAACGTCCGTCTGCACGTAGAGGCTTTGCGACGCCGGCTGCACGCCTTCGGGCGGGCCGTCCTGTGGCGGCGCGGGCGCGTACTGCCGCAGGCTCTGGTCGCTCGTGGCCGGCGGGACGAGTATGACCTGCGCGCCCGCCAGGGGCGTTCCGCCCGCGCTCTTCGCGACGCCCTTGACCGTGCCGGTGCCGGGCAGTACGAGGTTGAAACTCAACGAGTCGCCATCCTCGATCTCGACGAGCGACTGCGTGAGTTGCCCCGTCTCAGACTGCTGCGTGACCAACGCGAACCGGCCCGCGGGCACGCTGTTGAAGACGGCCTGACCGTTGAAATCGGTATACTGGTAGAAGCCGGTCTGCCCCTCCAGCCGCATTAGTCGAACGCTCATGTTGGGCGCTGCCGCGCCGAGCGCCGTCGTGACGCCGACGCGCACCTGGCCGCCACGCGGCGCGACCAGATTGACCGTCGAGACCTGGTTGGCGCTGACCGGCACAAACTCGTCGGCAACTACGCCGCCGTATTGATAACCCGCGGTGATGAGGTAGAGGCCCGGCGGCACGGCGGCGAGTACGAAGGCGCCGTCCCGATCCGCCGTGGCGTTACCGGCCCCCGTGACGGGGGCGCTTGCCCAGGGCGTGCCGTCCTGCGCGGTCAGGACGCCCCTGATGATGCTCGTCCCCTCGAAGACGATGTCCTTCACGATCTCAAGCGCGTCAGCCGCGGCGTCGCCCGTGAAGTCCAGCACGTTCGAGAAGTCGCTCATGTAGCGATAGGCCGAGAGCCTGTAAGGGCCGTCGGCCAGTTGGATGTTATCGAACTGGTACAGCCCATCGGAACCCGTATACGCCGTGTAGAAGCGCGGGAAGAGCGCGTTCTGCGTGGTGAGGTTGATGGTGCAGTTGGGGACGGGCGTCTGCCCGTCGCCGGAGAGGCAGAGTCCTCGCACGGTTCGCGGGCGGACGACCGGCAGCGGCTCCACACTGCTTTGGCCGTTGGCGGGCAGGTTCCAGTTGACGACCGCGGATAGCTCCTCCTGGCTCAGTGCGGCGAGCGCCTCCGGCGGGATGGTGCTCAGGCGCTCGGCGGCGGTCTGACAACTGCGGAAGTCCAACTCTTCGGAGAGGAAGTGCATGAGTCCCACCTGCTCGCCCGGCGGGATTGTAAGCGCCGACCAGGTGACGACCAACTGCTTCCGGGTCGCGTCGAAGTTAATCGCCGAGGCGCGCATGCGCGCGCCCGGCCCGTCCCAGACCGCCGACACGTGATTGCCCTGACTGTAACCGCTGTAATTGTTACCCGTCGCCATCACCGCCCAGCGATCCGGCTTATCGCCCCCGGCGACGGGCTGGCGTCGGCCCTCCGATGTCGTCTCGATGCCAATGTAGTAGTAGGAGTAGTAGTATCCGAGCGGCAGAGGTATGCTCAGCATGACATCCACCGTGAGCGGGTCGGGGCCGGGGTTCGAGATGAGATCGACGAAGCGCGCGGCGTAGCCTTCCGCCGGGACGAAGACGCGGCGCTTAACGTCGAGACCATCGAAGCCCGTGAGCGAGAGGCCGAGCTGCCGGCCTTCGGCGCTGAGTGTGCCGAGCGTCCCGCTGCTCAACGTCGTCACCTGGCCGTCGCGCACGATTGACAAGGCGGGCGCGCCGCGCAGCGAGATGTCATTTATGATCCCGCCCGTTTGAATGCTGTAGGCGGCCCGGTTGGCGTCGGCGAGGATGAAGGGAAGCTGGGCGACGTTCTGCGCGAGTTGAAGGTTTAAGACCACCTGCTCGCCGTCCCGCGTGATGCTCCCCGCAGTCTCGACGCCCTGAAGCCTCGCGGCGTCGCTCGCGCTGAGGCTGAAGGGGCCGACGGGGATTTCGGAGAACGAATAGTTGCCGCCCCCGTCGCTCACCGCGTTGAAGACGCCGCCCAACGCAGACCGCGACACCAGCGTCAACGTCAGGCCGGCGTCCGCCGAGCCGTCTTGCGCCAGCACCTGCCCGCTGACCGTGCCGACGCCGGCGAGCGTGATGTCGAGCATCACCTTCTGGCCGTCGCGCTCCAGCACGACCTCCGGCACGCGCGCGCGCAGTCGCCCCTGCGCGCCGACGAACACCTCGCACCGGAAGGGTGAATTCTCCAACAGCACGTAGTCGAAGCTGAAGCCCCCGCCCGCGAGCAGAGGCACACGCTGGCTGTAACCGCTCGCGCGCGAAGTGAGGACGACTTCCGCGCCCGAAGCGAGCGGCGTCCCGTCCGGCGAGAAGACCTGGCCGGCGACGACGCCGAGCGGCGGCAGCGAAAGACTGAGCGAGCCGGCGGTCGCGGGCTGGAGCTGGAG
>JALZHC010000424.1 GCA_030914105.1 Acidobacteriota bacterium | reverse complement strand
CGCTCTTCAGAGCGCCGATGTTAATGACCATGTCAACCTCGCGCGCGCCGTCGAAGATTGCGCGCCGCGTCTCGTAAGCCTTCACGTCGGCGAGCGTCGCGCCCAGAGGGAACCCGACCACCGTGCACACGGGCACGCCCGACCCGCGCAGCATGCAGGCCGAAGACTTCACCCACGTCGGGTTCACACACACGCTCGCGAAGTGATACTGCGCCGCCTCCTCGCACAGGCGACGGATGTCTGCCTCGCTCGCCTCAGGCTTCAGCAGGGTGTGGTCAACCAGACTCGCCCAGTCGCGCGCCGTCGCCGCCTCGCCCAGCACCAGCCCGATACGCGCCGCGCCCGCGTCCACGACCCTCTGCATCCTTTCGGGGCAACGGTTGAAGCACGCGGACTCGCACCCGCACGCCCCGTCATGCGCCTGCTCCCCGCCGTTCAAACGCGCGACGATGACGTCCGTGATCTGCTCGACGAGCCGCTCAAAGTCTCCGTTACTTGAGTAAGCCATGACTTGATTTTAGCACCTGTACTGCCGCTCGACGGCCTCGATTTTGGCGACGCGGCGCTTGTGGCGCTCCTCCGTAATCTCGGTCGAGAGCCAGACGCGGACGATCTCGCGCATCTGCTGGGAGTTGATCGTGCCGCTCCCCAAGGTGAGGACGTTGGCGTCGTTGTGCTCGCGGGAGTTGCGTGCGACTTTGGGGTCGTAGCAGGCGGCGGCGCGCACGCCGGGCACTTTGTTGGCGGTCATACATGAGCCGACGCCCGCGCCGTCAATGATGATGCCGAGGTCTGCCTCGCCTTCGGCGACGGCGCGCGCGACGGCGTGCGCGAAGTCCGGGTAGTCGACGGCGTCTGTGGAGTTCGTGCCGAAGTCGCGGACGCGGTGGCCGAGCTCGGCGAGGAAAGCTTTCAGCTCTTCCTTCAACGCGTAGCCGCCGTGGTCTGCGCCGACGGCGACTATTCTTTCGGCGCGCGAACCGCGCCGGGGCACGCGGCGGACGAGTTCGATGCAGCGTTCGCGGACGATGTCGGCGGCGAGCGGCGTGAGGCGCGCTGATTCTGCGACGCGCAGGCGCGCGCCTTCGGGCAGGTCGCGCACGTCCGTTTCGGTGATGACTGATTTCGACGATTCGTCGCGCGCGTACTCGCGCTCCGGCGGCGCCGACGATTCGGGTGCGACGTTGACGACGCGCGCGCGTGCCTGTTGTCCGCCCGCGGGCGCGTCATCCGGCGAATGAGTCGGAGCGCCCTTCGCGCCTTCCGCCTCTTCAGCCGGGGCCGCGTTCTGAAGCACCTCGCGCACGAGCGCGCGCACGCGATCACGTGTTGATTGTTCCTCTGGCATAAAGAAAGAGGTTAGATGTTAGTAGTTGAGCGCCAAAGTGTGGCCCGCGCTCTCATCTCCCGCTTAAGGAACGGCGAAGCGACATAGTTCAACTACTAACATCTAACATCTAACATCTAACATCTGCTTTCAAAGTTGACCTCGCCCGTAAAGCTCCAATAGTATGTCGCACCACGAAGGCGCGCGCAAACAGTCGGCGCGCGCCGACGCACGGCAGCTCGGCCAATCTTCTTTTCGCGGAGTTCGGTCAATCTTCTTTTCGCAGGAGGTCGCCCTTGTCTTCTTCCGCAGTCGCCTTGTCGGAGTTTGGCAACCCCAACCTCGAACCGCTCTTCACGGCGGAGCAGATTCAGACGCGCGTCGCGGAGATGGGCGCCGAAGTGGCGCGCGACTACGCGGGCCGCACCCCGCTCCTCATCGGCGTGCTCAAGGGCGCTTACATCTTCCTGAGCGACCTCGTGCGCGCGACAGACCTGCGGCTCGGCGTCGAGTTCATGGCGATTTCGAGCTACGGCGCGGGCACGCGCTCTTCGGGCGAGGTGCGGATCGTGAAAGACCTGGACGTTCCCGTAGAGGGCCGCGACATACTCGTCGTCGAGGACATCGTGGACACGGGCCTGACGCTCAACTATCTCATCTCAAGCCTCCACGGGCGCGGCGCGAAGAGCGTGCGCCTGGCCGCGCTCCTCGACAAGTGGGAGCGGCGCGAGCGCGAGGTGAAGATTGACTACTGCGGCTTCCGCATCCCGGACGCCTTCGTCGTCGGCTACGGCCTGGACTTCGCCGAGCGCTACCGCAACCTGCCCTACATCGCCGTGCTGAAAGACCCTTCTCAGGATTAAGAAGGTCTACAGACACTAAACCTCAAAGCCCCCGCGCCCGTATTCACAACGGCGCGCGCCGAAACTCCCGCGCGCCCGACTTCAAACAGACCGGAGCACAGATGAAAACTCTTCTGCACGCCACTCTCGCAATCTGCCTCCTCGCCTGCGCCGGCCTCTGCGCGGCCCGAGGCCAAACGAACGCGCCGCGGCCCTCGAAAGCTCAGGCCGCCGGCCCGGCCACCTCGCCCGCGGCGCAAGGAGCGTCCGGCGAGTGGAGCGGCACCCTACAGACGGGCCAGGGCACTTTCCGCGTCGTCCTGAAGTTGACGCAAGGGCCGGACGGCAAACTCAGCGCCGCCCTCGACAGCCCCGACCAGAACGCTTTCGACCTCCCGCTGACCAACGTCACCTACGCCGACCGCCTCCTCCACTTTGAGCTTGCCGCCGACACGCCCGCCTCCTTCGACGGCGAGGCGAGCCGCGACGGCACGGAGATCAGCGGCTACTTCACTCAGGGCATCCCGCTTCCGCTCACACTCAAGCGCGAGGGTGCGCCGCCGACCTCGACGGGCGCGACGACCGACGCGGCGAAGGGCTTGACGGCGGGCACGACAGCGACCACGGCGAACGGTTCGCCCGCGGCCACGGCGACAACGGCGCGCGTCCCTCCCGCCAACCCGCGCCGACGCGTCGAGCTGCATCCGTGCGGGCAGCCGGAGATGCCGAAGGACTTTCTGTGCGGGCAGTACGAAGTCTTCGAGAACCGCGCGACGAAGGCCGGGCGCAAGATTAAATTGAACCTCATGGTTCTGCCGGCCCTGAGCGACACGCCCGCGCCCGACCCAATCTTCTACCTCGCCGGCGGCCCCGGCGCGGGCGCGACCACTTACGCCAAAGCCCCTTTCATCCACCGCCTGCACCGTACGCGCGACGTGGTGCTCGTAGACCAGAGGGGCACGGGCGAGTCGAACCCGCTCGTCTGCAAGTTCCGCGGCGCGTCGGGCGACATGCAGAGCTACTTCGTGGACGTATTGACGCCGGAGGCCGTGCGCGCCTGCCGCGCGGAGTTGGAAAGGACGGCAGACCTTCGCCTCTACACGACGACCATCGCGATGGCCGACCTCGACGAAGTCCGCGACGCGCTCGGCTACGACAAGGTGAATGTCTACGGCGGCTCTTACGGCTCGACGACCGCGCTCGCCTACCTTCACTTCTACCCGCAGCACGTCCGCACGGTCACGGTGACGGGCGTCGCGCCGCTCGACCTGCGCCTCCCGCTCTCCTTCGGCAAGGGCGTAGAACACGCGCTCGAACGCCTCTTCGCCGACTGCGACGCCGACACACAGTGCCACGCCGCCTTTCCCGAACTGCGTAAGGAGTTCGCGGCGGTCGTCGAGCGTTTCGACAAAGCGCCCGTGACCTTCGACACGCTCAACCCCTCGACCGGCCAGAAGCAGCGCGTGACGATGTCGCGCAACGGCTTCGCCGAGAACGTCCGCCTTATGCTCTACCACCCGAACGTGATGGCCGCGTTGCCGCTGCTCATACACCAGGTCTACCAGCAGGACTACGCGCGCTTCGGCGCAATCGCCTACCAGGTCTTCCGCGCGACCGACTCGCTCATTGCGCGCGGCATGCAGCTCTCCGTCGTCTGCGCCGAAGACATCCCCTTCATCACCGACGCCGACATCAAAGAGCGACTCTCAGGCACCTTCTACGGCGAAGCGGGCGCACGTATCTACCAGCGGGCTTGCGCCGAGTGGCCGCGCGGCGAAGTCCCCGCGAAGTTCACCGAGCCCGTGAAGTCGGACGTGCCCGTGCTCATGCTCTCCGGCGAACTCGACCCCGTCACACCGCCGGAGCTTGCGACGCCTCTGCTGCGCAACCTCCCCAACGCGCGGCAGGTCGTCATGCACAACGCCACGCACAACTCCTACGACTGCGCCGAAGCCCTCGCGCGCGACTTCATCGAGCGCGGCACCGCGCAGGGCCTCGACACATCCTGCGTCGAACAGATCAAGCGCCTGCCCTTCGTCACCTCGCTCCCGCCTCTGCCGATGCCGAAGTAGGCGCGGACACGTTCGACGGCTAAAGCGAATCGGGCGGCGGGTCAGTTGATGTCAACTGACCGCGCCGCCCGTTCTCTTCGCGCTCCTTTTCGCCCCCCTTCCCCGACTCAGCCTGCAATCAGCGACAGGAAGCTCTCGCCCGCTTTCAACTTCAGGCCGAAGTTGTCGGCGATGGTCTGGCCGATGTCGGAGAGCGAGGCGCGGTCGCCGAAGTTAATGCCGGCGCGGGCGCGCGGGCCGTAGACGAGGAGCGGGGCGTACTCGCGCGTATGGTCTGTGC
>JALZHC010000423.1 GCA_030914105.1 Acidobacteriota bacterium | reverse complement strand
CGCCGCCATCAAGAACAACTACGGCGGCGAGGCCGGCTTCTTCAAGGCCGCCGTGGACATCTACATGCACGGCCTCATTGACCGCACCAAGGCCGAGCAGAAGGCGCAGCTCACCTGCTACGCGGGCACTGCCGGCGCGGTCATCTACGACGAAGGCACGGTCTCCTCGTGCGAGAACCTTGAGCCGGTCGGGAACCTGCGCGAGCACGGCTGGGACTTCCAGTCGCTCTGGCGCTCGGAGGCGATGAAGGCTCGGCGCAAGAAGGCCGCCGACGGCTGCTTCTGCACGCACGAGTCGAACTGCTACTACCCCAGCTTGCCGTTCAACCCGAAGCACCTGATTCAGATCAAGCGCATCGAGCGCGAGATGAAGAAGGCCAGCCGCGAACATGCGCGCCGGGAAGAGCAGGCGGACGGCGTGGCGGTTAAAGCCTGAGGCGGCGAGGCAGCCGTCCCTTCGTGTCTCACCGTCGGAAGGAGGCAGACGCCATGTGGCGAACAGTATGCGGGTGTTTGCTGGCCGGGTGCTTGCTGCTCGCCGCCTTCGCCGCGGCTTCGGGGCAGGAGGGCAGCGCGACGGAGAAGCGCGCCGCCATCAAAAAACTGCTCGAAGTTGACGGCGCTGCGAGGCAAAGCAGTCTCATCTTCTCGATGCTGCTCGACAGGGTTCAGGGGCCTATGGCCGACTCGATGATCGCGGGCCTCAGGGCGGACGGGTTCTTCAGGCCCCTCTCCAAAGAAGAAGGGGCCGAGTTGGAACGGCGTATCAGAGTGTTTATCGGCGAAGTGTTCGGCGAGAGCAAGAGGAGAGTGGCCCGTGAGGTCGCCACGCCGGAAAACCTTGAGCGCGTGGCCGCCCCGGCCTTCGACAAGTACCTCACGCTCGAAGACATCAACGCGCTCATCGCTTTCGAGCAGACCCCGCTCGGCAGGAAGCTTAACGAGTTGGGGCCGGAGATGTGGGCGGAGGGCGTCGTCGCCTCTCTGGAAGCGAAAGGGGTCTTCAAGGTGTCCGCGGAGGAGATGACGGCCAGGCTGGAGCAGGCCCAGAAAGAGTTGCGGGCAGACCCTTCCGGAAACGTTCGGCAGATTCTCAGCTCGTCGTCCATCAACGAGCGTCTCACTGCGGACGAAGTTAAAGAGTTAGTCGCCTTCCGCGAAACCCCCTTCGGGCGGAAGTTCGTCGAGGTTTACCCCAGACTGCAAGCCGAGATGGCGACGAGCTTTTCAAACCTCTACGGCCAGCAGGTGGGGACGATGTTAAGTGAAACCTACAGCCGCAAATTGAGTGAATACGCGGTGTGGCTGAGCGAGGCCACCAGGCCGGGCGCGCGGCGCGGGGCGTCGAAGCCGCCGCCGTCGAGCGGCCTTCTACCTTCCATCGTGCCTCCGCCGCCGCCGGCCAAAAAGCCGGGCCGGCCCTGAAGCTCCCTGACGCGACTTATGTCACGGTTACACGCGCCGAAAATTCTGATTATCTCGTCCGACACGGGCGGCGGCCACCGCTCGGCGGTGGCGGCCATCGCCGCGGGGGTGCAGAAGTTCGTCGAGGGCGACTCTTACGCGATCAGGGTCGTGCGCGCGGTCGAGGAGTCGCATCACCTTTCGGCGAAGCTGGTCTCGATCTACAACTGGGTCTTGCGGAACAAGCAGCACTGGATGAAGTACGTCTACTGGTGCGTCAACCGCTTCCGGCCCGAAGCGCGCGGCTTCCTCTACCGGCGCTCGCTCGAATACGTCCGCGAACTCTTTGAGCGCTGGTGCCCCGAAGTTGTCGTCAGCGTCCACCCGCTCACGCAGCACGCCTTCGCGCGCGTCATCAAGGAACTCGGACTCGCCGGAAAAATCCCGCTCGTCACCGTGGTCACAGACCCCTGCTACGGTTTCTGGAAGGGCTGGGCGTGCGACGACGTGACGCTCTACCTCGTCGCCAGCGAGGAGGCCAAGCAGCAGTTGATTGATTACGGCATCTCGCCGCGGCGCATAAAAGTTTCGGGCATGCCCGTCCACCCGAAGTTCGAGCTGCCCGACGAGCGCTCGGCGCAGGCCGCTCGGCGCGCGCTCGGACTCGACCCCGAAAAGTTCACCGTCTTCGTCAACGCGGGCTGGGTCGGCGGCGGGAACATCCCGCAGATTTTCCGAGAGCTGGTGCACGGCGAGCTGGACGTGCAGGCCATCTTCCTCGCAGGCCGAAACGAAGAGCTGCGGGCCGAGGCCGAGTCGGTCGCCGCGCACGCGAAGTTCCCCGTGAAGGTCATCGGCTACTCCGACCAGGTCGAGCAGTTGATGCAGGCCGCCAACGTCATGGTCTCGAAGCTCGGCGGGCTGACCACCTTCGAGGCGCTCTCGTGCCGCGTGCCCATCATCGCCGACGCGACCACGCCGCCGATGCCGCAGGAGTCGGGCGCGGCGCACCTGCTCGCGCGGCGCGGCGCGGGCGTGCTGCTCAGGCGTGCCAGCGACATCGTGCCCGAAGTCCGCCGCATGGTCGAAGACTCGCGCTACTACTCCGGCCTGCGCGCCGCGACCGCCGGCCTGGCCTTCCCCGATGCCACGCGCCGTATCGTCGAAGAGATCACGGCGCTCATCCCCGCGCTCGCCGAGGAAGAGGCCGCGCCGCTCGAAGCACACTCGGCCTGAGCCTCGAACCTCAAAGCCCTTCGGCCTCAAGCCTTCAGCCTCAAGCCTCGCGGAAGTTTGACCAAGCCCCCGCGTTTAAGCTTTAATCCACCTAGCTCGACCCGGCATTACAACTCGCGTTCGGCGCTTGCTCTCGCAAGGAGCGCGCGCGCCGAGCGTCCGTGCACAGAAGGGACACTTCAGACGTGAGCCTTCTTCTCGAAGGGAAGCGCGCGTTCGTCACGGGCGGGACGCGCGGCATCGGCGCGGCCATCTGCGAGCTTTTCGCGCGCGAGGGCGCGGACGTGGCCTTCAACTTCAACGCGCGCGAAGACCTCGCCGAGCAGACGAAGCAGAAGATCGAAGGGCACGGGCGGCGCGCACACTCCTACAAAATCTCCGTCACCGACCGCGTCGGCCTCAAGCACATGACGCGCGAGCTGGTCAGGGAGTGGGGCGGCATAGACATCCTCGTTAACAACGCCGCCATCAACCGCGGCGATAACTTCGCCACCACGACCGACCGCGCCTGGGACGAGGTCATCGACACCAACGTCAACAGCCTCTTCGCCGTCACCAAGCCCATCTACAAGCAGATGATCCGCCAACGCAAAGGCTCCATCCTCAACATCACCTCCATCGGGGCCATCCGCGCGCTCCCGACCTCAGTTCACTACGCCACCTCGAAGGCCGCCGTCATCGGCTTCACCAAGTGTTTGTCGCGCGAGGCCGCGACCTTCGGCGTCATGGTCAACGCCATCGCCGCCGGCATCTTCGACACAGAGCTGGCGCACGACCTCCCCGAACGCCTCCTCCAGATGCACAGCTTCTGGACTTCAGTCGGGCGCATGGGCCGCCCCGCCGAGCTGGCCGAGATCGCCGCCTTCATGGTCAGCGACCGCAACAGCTTCATGAACGGCGAGGTCGTCATCGTCGACGGCGGCGCGGTCACTTAGTGAAGAAGGCAGAGGGCAGTAGGCAGGAAGCAGAAGGCAGTCAGAAGCATGAGTCGCTCTGACTGCCTTCTTTTATCTTTCTCAAATTCAACGCTGGCGGTTTTGACTGCCGACTGCTTACTCCTTACCGGCTTCCAGCGCGGCGAGGCGCTGTTCGAGTGTGCGAAGGGCGCGCTGCATCTCGCCGAGGCGGCGGAAGGCCGCGGTCGAGCGCAGCCAGTCGCGGTTATCAAAGGCCGGGATGCCGGAGAGCATCTTGCCGGCGGGGACGTTGTGGCTCGTCGCGCTCTTGGCCGTGAGTACCGCGTCGTCGCCAATCTCAAGGTGACCCGCGACGCCGACCTGACCGGCGAGGATGACGCGTCGACCGACGCGCGAGCTGCCCGCGAGTCCGACCTGCGCGCACAGCAGCGCGTCCTCGCCGACCACGCACGAGTGGCCGACCTGCACGAGGTTGTCAATCTTCGCGCCGCGCGCGATGCGCGTCTCGCCGACCGAGGCGCGGTCAACGCACGTGCCCGCGCCGATCTCCACGTCGTCTTCAATCACCACCCGGCCCGTCTGCGGAATCTTCAGCCAGCGCCCCTCCTCGTCCTTCGCGTAGCCGAAGCCGTCCGAGCCTATGACGGCGTTATCGTGTATGCGCACGCGCGCGCCGACCTGCGTCCCCTCGCGCAGGCGCACGCCGGAGTGGATGACGGAGTCTTCGCCGATGCTCACGCCTTCATAGACGGTCACGTTCGGGAACAGGCGCACGCGGTCGCCGATGACCGCGCCGCGACCGACGACACAACACGCGCCGACCGAGACGCCCTCGGCGATTCGCGCCGAAGGGTCAATGACGGCTGAAGGATGCAGGAAAGGCTCGAACGACCCTTCCGGGTGGAAGACGCGCAGGGCGCGCGTGTAGGCGAGGTAAGGGTCGCGCGCGCACAGCACGGCTATAC
>JALZHC010000049.1 GCA_030914105.1 Acidobacteriota bacterium | reverse complement strand
CGGTTTGCCACCTCTACGGAGTAGGGCCGAATCGAGTACGGCTTTCGGGCAATCTTAAGTGAGGGAGGAATGGTTATGATAAAGAGACTACTCGCAATCCTGATGTGTCTGACGCTGCTTGTGGCGGCGGCGCTGCCGGCTTCGGCGGCGCGCAGGCATCGGAGGCATCACACGCACCGCTCTGCGGCCAGCCGCACCTACTACACTTACAACAGCGCGCCGCACCGAACCTTCTGGCAGAAGCACCGCGACAAGCTGACGTTGGCCGGCGGCACGCTCGGCGGCGCGATGATCGGCGGCATCGCCGGCGGCAGGAAGGGCGCAGGCATCGGCGCGCTCGCCGGCGCGGGCACTTCGGCGCTCTACACATACAAGCTGCGCAAGCGTCACCGCCGCAACTACTGAAGCCTTTAAGGCCGTCTGAAGCCTTTAAGGCCGTTCTCACGAAAGCGGCGGCGTACTCACTTGCCCCACGCCGCCGCTCGTCTCACACTTTCTCTTAACAACACTTCGAGCGACGCGCCTATGCACACCGCTTCACGCGCGCACGCTTTCAACTTTCAATCTCAGCCCTGCGGCTTCGCGTAGCCCGCGCCGCCCTGAAAATCTATGCCGACGTAAGGCTCATCGCCGACGATCCAGGCGTCGTGGCCCGGAGCTATCGAGACCACGTCGCCCGCCCCGACCTCCGTCTCCGAGCCGTCGTCCATCCTGATCACCATCCTGCCGGAGACCGTGTAGACGAGGTGGCTGACCTGACAACTGTCGGTGCCCGCGACCGGCCCGATGCACTCCGACCACTTCCAGCCCGGCTGGAAAGTCGCGCGCATCACCTGCGTGCCGCCCATATTCAGAAGCTCCACCTTCCCCTTGTCAACGCTCCGCGTCTCCTCCGGCGAGTCGAAGCTCTTCTTCTCCGTCGCTGCCATCGCTCATACCTCCGAGTTGAAATTTTGGAAAGTGAGGCCGCTTTTATAACAAACGAGTGCGGCAGTCAACACGTGCGCCGCCGGCTCGGCCCGACGACGGCGCGGGCGCGTCCGGCTTGAGGTCTAAAATGCGCCCGGCGTCAGGTCTCTAAAATACGTCCGGCCTTTAATTCTGGCGTCTGGTCGTCGGTTGGAGATAATATCCCTCCGCTCGTTGAGTCGAACTTCGGCGACGACCGGATGAGGAATGCAAAGTTGAGAGACCAACCGACGAACTCGCGCCGCGCGCGCGTGCGGCGTGCCTGACCGAGACCATGAAGCGTTACGTCATCAAGAGCCCCGGCGGGTCGCAGTTGCCAGACCGCCTCGCGCGCTACCGCGAGGAGCTGAACGAGGAACAGTTCGCCGTGGCGACGGCTCCGGCAGGCGCGTCGCTCGTCATCGCGGGCGCGGGTTCGGGGAAGACGCGCGCCATCACCTACCGCGTCGCATACCTCGTCGAGCACGGCGTCGCGCCGGCGCGCGTCTGCCTCGCGACCTTCACCAACCGCGCCGCGCGCGAGATGCTGCGCCGGGTCGAGCAGTTGACCGGCGGCGGGGACGCCGCGCGCCGCGTCTGGGGCGGAACGTTCCACCGCATCGCCAACCTCGTTCTCAGGCGACACGCCGAATCGCTCGGCTACACCTCGAACTACTCGATCCTCGACGCGCAGGACTCGAAAGACTTCATCTCGGTCTGCGTCGAAGAGGCCGGCGTTGACACGCGCGCGCGCCGCTTCCCCAAACCGGAAGTGCTGCAAGACATCATCAGCTTCGCCACCAACACAGACACGCCCATCTCGGAAGTCGTCCCGCGCCGCTACCCTTACTTCGAGCCTTTAACGCAAGCCGTCACGCGCGTTGACCGCCTCTACCTGGAGCGCAAGCGCGAGCGCAACGTGATGGACTACGACGACCTCCTCTTAAACTGGAAGCGGCTGCTCGAAGAGCGTGAAGAGATCGCGCGCATCTACCAGGAGCAGTTCGAGCACATACTCGTTGACGAGTATCAGGATACGAACCGGCTCCAGGCCGAGATCGTTGACCTGCTCGCCGTCAAACACAGAAACGTCATGGTCGTCGGCGACGACGCGCAGAGCATCTTCGCCTTCCGCGGCGCGTCGGTCGAAGGCATCTACGAGTTCCCCCGACGCTACCCGGAAGCGCGCGTCTTCCGGCTTGAGACCAACTACCGCTCGACCCCCGAAATCCTCGCCGTCGCCAACGTCTCGATTGCCTCGAACCGACGCCAGTTCCCCAAAACTTTACGCGCCGCGCGCCCCTCCGTCGGCCTTCAGCCCGCGCTCGTCCCTTGCCGCGACGCAGACCAGCAGGCCGCCTTCGTCGCCTCGCGCATCCTCGAACTCCGAGATGAAGGCGTGCCCTTGAGCGAGACGGCCGTGCTCTACCGCTCGCACTACCACTCGCTCGAACTCCAGCTTGAGCTGACGCGCCGAGGCATTCCCTACCGCGTCCGCTCCGGCGTCCGCTTCTTCGAGCAGGCGCACATCAAGGACGTCATCTCCTACCTCCGCCTCGTCGCCAACCCGCGCGACGAGCTGGCCTGGAAGCGCGTCCTTCGACTCATCCCCAACGTCGGCGCGGCGACCGCGGGTCGTGTCTGGGGGCGCATCTCGTCCGCGCCCGACCCGCTCGCCGTCGTGCTGCGCGGCGACGCCGACGCGGCTGCCGCGCGTCGCGGCACGGGCTGGACGGAGTTCCGCTCGCTCCTCGAAGAGTTAGTCAGAGACGAAGTGAGGACGAGTCCCGCGCGGCAGATTGAGACGGTGCTCACGCGCGGCTACGAAGATTATCTGGAGAGCAACTACGAGAACGCCGAAGCGCGCCTCGAAGACCTGCGCCAGCTCGCACACTACAGCGCGCGCTACAACTCCGCGGAAGAGTTCCTCGCCGAACTCGCTTTGCTCTCGACCGAACGCTACGGCGCGCCCCAACCGCTCACCGCCGAAGACGTCATCGAAGGCGGCGACGAAGACGAGCTGCTCACGCTCTCCTCAATTCATCAAGCCAAAGGTCTCGAATGGCGCGCGCTCTTCATCATCTGGGCCGCCGACGGCAAGTTCCCCTCGCCCCGAAGCCTCCGCGATACGGAAGGCGAAGAAGAAGAGCGACGCCTCTGGTACGTCGCCCTCACACGCGCACGCGACCAGCTCCACATCACTTATCCTTTAATGGTCACGGACTATTCCAGCCGCCAAACCGTCCTCCAACGCCCCTCCCGCTTCGTCACCGAAGTCCCGCCCGACCTCTACGAAATCTGGAGCCTCGAAGAAGAGCAAGTGACGACGCCCGCCCTCGAAGCGCCCGCGACAGAAGAGGACGGCGGCGAGACGGAAGGCGGCGGCGACGAGCCGGGCGGCTACGTCAACTAAGATTTGTAGAAATCCAGGTTCTGTTGACATTTCAACGCAGCCAAATCAGGGCACTGACAAAACAAAGGGAAGCTCAGGTAGTTCTTTGACACCTTCTTCTTCGCAGGAGTGTTAGGATAGAGGGATGAGAAAAATAGTTGTTTTCACGATGATCAGCCTTGACGGGGTTATGCAGGCACCCGGTGGTCCAGAAGAGGATACTTCAGGAGGTTTTAGGTTCGGAGGCTGGACTGTCCCATATAGGCATGAATCTTTCGGCAGCATAATCAAGGCAGAATTGAGCGTGCCATTTGACTTGCTGCTCGGCAGGAAGACGTACGAGATATTTGCTTCGTATTGGCCCAAGCAGACAGGTCCGATTGCCGACCCGTTTAACCAGGCTACGAAATACGTGGTATCAGGTCAGGGCGTAGACCTTACATGGAAAGAATCAATCCTTATAAAGGAGGATGTCGTGGCTAAAATCAAAGCTTTGAAAAAAGAGGACGGCCCCGTGTTTCAGGTGTGGGGTAGCGGCAAGCTTCTCCAAACCCTCTTGAAGAACGATCTGGTTGATGAACTACGGCTCAGGATATTTCCTATTACCCTCGGGCTGGGAAAGCGTTTATTTGCCGAAGGGACAATCCCCGCCGCTTTTGAGTTAATAGACTCTAAAGCTTTGCCAAGCGGCGTCATTCTGGCTAACTATAAAAGAGCCGGCGAATTTAAAACGGGTTCGCTTGCTTGAGATAAATTACTTAGGTTCCGTTGACATTTCAACGCAGCCAAATCAGGGCCCTATCCCTGCACCTGCCAGCTACCGCAGGCATTACAATAAAATTAGCCAATGTGAGGATAAAAGCTTGTGTCAACGCAAACGGCGGAGGCTTATTGATGAGAGGATGCGCCTGAAAATTCCCTTTCGCCCAAAACGTCTAGCGGCGAGTCGGCAACTTCTCCGGTAAGTTTAGCTCGTCGTCAATCAAAACGTCCGTGCTCACGTTCGCCACGCGCGCATACCTTAAGAGGATGATCAGCGACGGCTCATTTCTGCCTAACTCATACTTCGAGATGGCCGTGTAATCAATCTCGTCTTCGGCCTCAAGACGCCTCAGCATTTCGCTTTGAGACAGACCTAAAGCCGTCCGAATCTGGACGAGCTTTTCGGCCAAACGCTTCGGCTTCTGCCGCGCTTTCTTCCCCATAAGTATTGAGGTTGCCCAAAAGGTCAGCGGCGGGTCTGTCTAGGGCTGGCGGGCAGCTTGGCGGGCAAGTCCAGATCGTCGTCAATCAAAACGTCTGTGCTGACATTCACCGCCCGCGCGTAGCTCAGGAGAACCGCCAAAGGCGGCTCATTCTTCCCTAATTCGTATTCAGAAATCCTCTTGTAATCAATCACGTCCTCAAATCCCAGACGCTTTAGCATTGCACTCTGGGAAAGGCCGAGCGCGTTTCGAATCTGTAAAAGCTTCTCGGCAAGGCGCTCCTGCCTCATACGCGCCCTCTTCCCCATCAGGAGTTACCTCCCGACGAGAAAAAAGGCTTGCCCTTATCTGTGATTACAGATAAAATGTCGCCGCGTAAACGTTCCGCCGTGAGAATGAACCTCTCATGCTCAACGGCGATGCTCATCACTCTTGAGTTGAGGGTGAGCTACGCTTTGCATCCGACCCGTTGCCTTATTTTCAAAGACTGGAACGCGCGAGAGGATACCACATGGGCATTCTGGTTGTTGACTAATGCCGGCACGTCTTTAGGGCGAAAGACTGTGCCGCGGCCCCGGCCTCACCGCCGGGGTTCGACGGGCCGCGTGCGCCTGGGCGGGCGCGCACGCGGCCTCGTCGTACATGCGTCGAGCCGTGCGGCTCTGTCGATTGCGGCCCTATCAACTAAAGACCGCCCGCCCAAACGTCATCCGTCTTCCTCTTCGACCGGAGCGATTCGCCAAGTTAGAATCGCCCACGAAGCATCTCAAACATCCCGAACCCACATCGTTGACACACGCCTCCCCCTCGCATATATTCCCCGCGCAAAACCTACAGTCCTCATCGGAGCAAACCGCGATGGCTAATCCCGAACATCTTGAGATTCTGAAACAAGGAGTAGAGGCGTGGAACAAGTGGAGACGTGAGCACCCAAATGTTCATCCAGACCTCAGTGACGCAGACCTCATCGGCGCAAACCTCTATGGCGCAGACCTCATTGCCGCAAATCTCGTCAACGTAAATCTCAGAGAAACATATCTCCGCGGCGCAGAGATCGCGTTCTCATTCCTCGGTCGAGCAAACCTCATCGGCGCAGACCTCACCGACGCTGACCTCAGATACGCTGACTTCAGCGGCGCGAAACTCATCAACGCAGACCTTACGTACGCAGACCTCAGTCACGCAAGCCTCAGCGGCGCAGATTTTACAGATGCTAGATTGGATTTCACTACGCTCGCGGACACCGACCTCAGTGAAGTCAAAGGTCTGGAGACAGTAAGACACGTTGGCCCCTCCAGCATCGGCGTTGACACGCTCTATAACTCGGCAGGGAAGATACCCGAAGCCTTCCTGCGCGGCTGCGGCATCCCCGACGATTTCATTGCCTTCATCCCCTCTCACTTCGGCGTCCAGCAGGCAATACAGTTCTACTCCTGCTTCATCAGCTACAGCACGCAAGACGAAGAGTTTGCGCGGCGGCTCTATTCGCGTATGCGCGACGAGAAGCTGCGCGTTTGGTTCGCGCCGGAAGACGTGAAGGGCGGCGAGAAGCTTTACGAGCAGATAGAGCGCGCGATTCAGGTTCACGACAGGCTGTTGATTGTCCTCTCCGAGAGAAGCCTGCAAAGTAAGTGGGTGATGACCGAGATTCGCAGGGCGCGCAAGGTCGAGTTGAGGGAGAACCGACGCAAGCTCTTTCCCATTCGTCTGGTTGACTACGAGACGCTGCAAGCCTGGGAGTGCTTCGACGCCGACACGGGCGAAGACTTGGCGTCGGAGGTGCGGCAGTATTTCATCCCGGACTTCTCCAACTGGAAAGAGCACGACGCCTTCGAGAAGGCTTTCGAGAGGTTGCTCCGCGATTTGAGAGCCGAAGAGAAGAGAGCCTGAACGCAATCGGGTAATCATAACGCAAACAGGTAATCGTCAGGCGTTCGCGGACTCGCGCGAGTCGCTGCGCGGGTCGGACTTGCAGTAGTTAGCTGCGGCGCGTGGCGGGCCGGGCGGGTCGTGTGAATGGCGAAGGGCGTGAACGGCGGAGGCCGGAAAGGATTTTCTGATGAGCTTCAAACGTCGGGTTCGGCTCGCCGCGCGGCCGTCGCTCTTCGTCGGCTTAGTGCTCTTCGCGTGCGTGCCGGCGCGCGCTGACGGCGTGGACGATTATGTCCGCGCGGAGATGCGGAAGCGCCATCTGCCGGCGGTCGCCGTCGTCGTCATACGCGAGGGCAGGGTCGTCAAAGAGAAGGCTTACGGGCTGGCGAACGTCGAGCTGAATGTGCCGGCCAGCGAAGAGACGCTCTTCCAGATCGCGTCCACGACGAAGGCTTTTACGGCGACGGCCATCATGTCGCTGATTGAAGAAGGGAAGTTTTCCCTGGACGAAAGGGTGCGCAGGATTCTTCCGGGGCTGCCGCCGGCGTGGAGCGGCGTGACTGTGCGCCACCTTCTGACGCACACTTCGGGGCTGCCGGACGTTGTTCTGAGCGAAGACTCGGACGAGGTGATCGCACAGACGCGGCCCGAAGCTTTGCGGAAGCTGGCGCGGATGCCCCTGCGCGGCAGGCCCGGCGCGAAGTGGGCTTATAACCAGACCGGGTACATGCTGCTCGGCATGATCATCGAGAAGGTTTCGGGGCTGGGCTTTGAAGAGTTCATGGCCCGGCGCTTCTTCCGTCCGCTGGGGATGACGCACACGCGCTTCGGAGACGACCGGCAGGTCGTCGCGGGCCGCGCCTCGATGTACACGCGCTACGCGCAACAGACCGACCGGAAGGTTTCGCCCGCCGGGCTTTGGACGTACCGCAACCTCTACCCGTCTTACATCTATATGGCCGCGGGCCTGAACACGACGGTCGGCGACCTCGCGAAGTGGGACATCGCCATGACCGAAGGGCGGATACTCAAGCCCTCGACGCTCGCAGAGATGTGGCGGCCCGTGCGTCTGAACGACGGGAAGGTTTTTCGTTTAGACGAGAAGACGCTCGGCTATGGCTGCGGCTGGCTCGTGGACGAGCGCCCCGGCCACAGGGCCGTCGGGCACACAGGCTCGGACTCGACCGGCTTCATCCGTTTCCTGGACGACAAGCTCACGGTCGTCGTCCTCACCAACTGTCAGGGCGCGGAACCAGACGCGCTCATCTTCGGCGTCGCCGCGCTCTACGTCCCGGCGCTCGCGCAACAGTAAAATCGGCGTGACGATGATTGCCGGCTCAGAACTTTCTTGAGCAGGAACGGCGTGCGCGTGTATGCTGACGCGGAGGCGTGAAGACGATGGACACAATTCGTGCGGTCGTGCGTGCAGGCAAGATCGAGCTGCTGGAAGAGGTGGAGATTCCGGAAGGCACTGAAGTCCTTGTCACTTTGCTGCCCGACGAGTCGGACGGCTGGCTGAAGACGAGCGAAAGCTCTCTGGACGCGGTCTGGGATAACTCGGAGGACGACGTGTATGCCGAGTTACTTATCGGATGAGAGGAGGCTTTCATGAGCGCATTCCTGAAGCTCATCGGCTCAGCCGAGAACCCATGCCCCGAATTCTACGAGAAGAGCTATGTTGATTTCTCACGTAACCCTCGGCAAGTTCAGCCCGGCGATCACCTCGTCCTGTACGCCGCTGGCGGGCTGAAGCGTGTGTTCGCCATTGCCGAGGTTATGAGCGGAGTTTACGATGCCGGCTCTGACTATGACGGGCGCTGGCCGTACCGCGTGGACATTCGTTACATAGTAGGGCCGGTGCCCGCCTCCAAAGGCGTGCATGTCAACGAGGTGAGCACCTCGGAGAGAGACCTCCTACGCTCTGTGCGGCGTGCCTCGTACCTTAAACTAAGTCCAGAAGAGTACGAGCAAGCAACGGCCAAGTTGCAGCAGAAGGCTTGAATACTTAGTAGCTACATCCTTACGAGCTTCACTATCGCTATCGAATCAGGATACTCCCTGCCTGTTCGTTCAATGTGTGTACAGCCGCGGCGGTCGTGTTAGACTGTCGGAAACAGCGACAGTGATCGAACACGCAGACAAACGGGCGGAGCGGATACGGCGGAGCGTGCGCTACGGGCAGAAGCGCCTGAAGCGTCTTTCGCGCACCGCCACGCTCGGCGGCATCTTCCTCTCCTTCCTGCAAGTCGGGTTCACGGGCTTCGGCGGCGGACTGGCCGTCGTCGCGCAGTTGCGCGCGCTCGCGCTGCAAAAAAGAAGGTGGTTCACCGAGCACGAGTTCGCCGAAGGTCTGGCGCTGGCCCAGAGCCTGCCCGGCTCGATGGCGAACAACGTTGCGGCTTACGTGGGCCTGCGCCTGCGCGGCTGGCGCGGCGCGGCGGTCGCGGTCGCCGGCCTCGTCCTGCCCTCGATGCTTCTGATGATCCTGCTCGCGATACTCTACAGACACCTGCGCGAGCTTCCGGACACGGAGCGATTCTTCCACGGGCTGAACGCGGCGGTCGTCGCGCTCATCGCCGTGACGGCGTGGCGCATCGGTCGCAGCACCCTGAGCAAGCCCTGGCAGTGGTACATCGCAGTCTTCTCCTGCCTCTCCGTCATCATCTTCGAGGCGACGGTCATCGAGGTGGTGCTCGTCTCAGGGCTGGCGGGCATCTACATCGACTCGTTCGCAGAGCGTCGCTGGCAGCGCTGGCGACGCATCCGCCACATCGCGTCGCTCAGGCGCGCGCGTTTGGAAGAGCTTGAGGCGCGCGCCTTCGTCGGCGGCCACCTGACGCGCGCCGTCGCCGACGAGCACGTGCGCCAGACCGTCGGCGAGACGGTCGCCACCGAAGAGCGAAAGGCCGAGCGCAGGCCGCAGAGGATGGAGAAGGTCAGGGAGCGCGTGCGCCAGTGGCGTCGAGCGCGGAGGGAGGGCGAGCAGGGAGCGGACGGCCGGAGGCCGGGGCCGGAGTTGGAAGGCAGGAGGCCGGAGTTAGAAGGCAGAAGGCAGAAGGTGGAAGGCAGTGAACAGGAGCCGGCTGACGAGCTGTCCGGACGTGAGAGCACACGCGGCGGGCGCGCGGGCACGCGGCTGCGTTCGCTCGCGCCCGTCGCGCTGCTCGCGGCGATGCCCGTCATGTTGAAGCTGGGATTGCTGCTGACGCTCGCCTCCATCTTCCTGCGCATCGGGACGGTGACGTTCGGCGGCGGCTTCGTGATGGTTCCGCTCATCGAGTCGGAGGTCGTCAACGCGCGCCACTGGCTGACGCACCAGGAGTTCGTCGAGGCGTTCGCGCTCGGACAGATCACGCCCGGCCCCGTGCTCATCACCGCGACCTTTATCGGCTACCGCGTCGCCGGCACGCTCGGCGCGCTCGTCGCTACCGTGAGCATCTTCCTGCCGTCGCTCTGCCTGACCATCGCCGCCGGCTCAAGCCTTCGGCGCTTCCGCGCCAACCGGCAGGTGCAAGCCTTCCTGCGCGGCGTCACACCCGCGGTCGTCGGCCTGCTCGTCGCTGCCGCCTGGAGCATCGGGCGCGCGGGCGTCCACACATGGGTCGGCGTGGGTCTGGCCGTCGTGGCGGCGCTCGTGCTCTTGCGCTACCGCGTCAACCCCTTCCTCGTCATGCTCGGCGCGGCAGTCCTGCGCTTCGCCGTCAGCTTCGTTTGGTCTTGAGTACTGCGGACTTGAAAGTGAAGACCCGAACAGCACTCTTCTTCGTCCTGCTTCTCGCCGCGTCGCTCGCCTCCTGCGGGCGCGGCGAGCGGCGCACAATCTTGAGCGTGCCGCCGTCGGCGACGCTCGACAACGACATCTACCTCGCCGAAGAAGGCGGGCGCATACGCGCGCTCAGGCCCGACGGCTCAGAGCAGTGGTCTTACTCTCTGGCCGAAGACCTCGAACGCCTGTCGGGGCAGCCCTCGCGCGACATACGCATTGACTACCTCGCGGCGCGCTCCGGCGGCCACGTCTTCGGCCTCGCCACGCGGCTCGCGGGACGGCAGATCGGCGTCTCGATCCTCTTCGCGCTCGAAGGCAATCATCTCCTCTGGCAGAGGGAGGTGCCTTACCCGGCGCAGGCGGTCACGGCCCTAGCCATCGGGCAGGCGGCGGTCTACGAGGCGGGCGACGACGGCGTGCTCTACGCATACGCGCGCGAAGACGGTCGGCCCCTCTGGCAGTACCGCGTGAGCGAGGCCGCCATCGGCCAGCCCACGGTCGGCGGCGACGGCACGATCTACGTCACAGGCCCGCGCCAGAACCTCCACGCCATCACGCCCGACGGCAAGCAGCGCTGGGTCGCGGGCACGCAACGTTGAGACGGCCCGCTCACGCGCCGCACGCGCGGGCACGCGTCCGTCCGAGCCTTAAAACCTCCGCCCGTTTTCGGTCTCGTAGCAGTCGCCCCGACTTAAACGGTCTCGTAGAAGCCGCCTCGACTTAAGAGGATGTCCACAGCTTTAACCGGAGAGCCGACGACAGGTCACGCGAGCGCGACCGAGCCGAAGAGGCCGAACGCGCCGCTCGTCGTCTACCTCTCGCTCTTCTTCTGCGTCTGGGCCTTGCGGGCGACCGTTCTTTTCTTCCTGGACGAGAGCATCCGGACGGACTTCGGCAAGGCCGTCTACTCGAACGCCGTCAAGCTGCTCGTCTGGGTCTTGCCCGCCCTCCTTTATCTGAAACTCTACGAGCGCAGGAGGCCGCTTCGCTACCTCAAGCTTACGACGCGCCCTGCGCTGAACGGCCTCGGGCTCGCCGCGCTGGCCGCCGCCCTCTTCTTCTCCGCGGTCGTCGTCTTCGAGCGGTTCACTTCGGGGCGGAACCTCGAATCGCTTTACAAGGCGAGCGCGCCCGCCATCGGCCTCGCGCTCCTGTCCGTCTCTGTCTCACCCTTGCTTGAAGAGATTCTGTTTCGCGGCTTCGTCCTCGGCGAGCTTCGGGAGCGCATGAGTTTTCTGCGCGCAGACCTTCTGACCGCGGCCCTCTTCGTCCTCGCGCACTGGCCCTACTGGCTCTGGGCGAACGGCTTCGGCAAAGCGATGCTGGGCACTTCGCTGTCCATCTTCATCCTCGCAGTCTTCCTC
>JALZHC010000422.1 GCA_030914105.1 Acidobacteriota bacterium | reverse complement strand
TCAGCCCCCGGTCGAACTCGACCTTCAGCTCGCTGATGAGCGCGAAGTTTGAGATGTTCAGGAGCGCGAGCATACGCCCTTATCTTACTAAATTGCGGCGTCGCGGCCACGCCCGCCGCCGCGCCGGAAAGTTTTCCACAGATTCGCGGCCTGTGGAAAAAATAAATTCCCGCCGACGACTTTTCACGCGCGCTCTTTGTGCTATCCTTTCGCGCCGTAAGCACCGTGCGCGCACGTCGGAGCGCCCCCCGCGCCGACTGAGTCAAGGGGTCAATTTCCATCCGCCAGAGTCATCGTCTGAAATGTCGAACACAGACTACGTCCACCTGCACCTTCATACCGATTATTCACTTCTGGACGGAGCCATCCAGATCAAGCCGCTCGCCGAGCGCGTCCGCGAACTCGGCATGAAGGCTTGCGCGATGACCGACCACGGCAACATGTACGGCGCGGTCTCCTTCTACAAGGAGATGAAGGCGCACGACATCAAGCCTTTGATCGGCTGCGAAGTTTATCTGGCTCCGGGCCACCGCGCGGACAAGACCGAGGCGCGGCGCGGCGAGAAGCCGTACAATCACATGATCCTCCTCGCGCGTGACCGCGAGGGCTACCACAACCTCGTCCGCCTCACGTCGAAGGCTTTCAAGGAGGGCTTCTACCGCAAGCCGCGCATTGACCGCGAGCTGCTTTCAGAATTCGGCGGCGGACTCGTCGGACTCTCGGCCTGCCTTTCGGGCGTGCCGCAGGCGCACCTCAAGAACGGCAAGCTCGAAGAGGCCGCGCGCGCCGCGCACGAGTTCGAGGAGATATTGGGGCGCGGCAACTACTTCCTCGAAATCCAGGATCACCAGCTCGAAGACCAGATCAAAATCAACAAAGACCTCATCGAACTCTCACGCCGGACGGGCATCCCGCTCGTCGCCACCAACGATGCTCATTATCTTTACCGCGAAGACTACGAGGCGCACGACGTGATGCTCTGCATCGGCACGGGCAAGACCGTGCATGATGCGAACCGGATGCGCTTCGGCGGCCCGCAGTGGTACGTCCGCTCGCCCGAAGAGATGTCGCAGATTTTCGCGCACATCCCCGACGCCGTCGCGCGCACCGCCGAGGTCGCCGAGATGTGCGACCTCAAACTTCCCTTGGGCGAGAACCACCTGCCCGTCTTCCCCATCCCGCGCGAGGAAGGCGACATCACCGTCGAAGAGTATTTCGAGAAGGTTGTGCGCGAGGGCTACGAGAAGCGGCGCGAGACGGTCTGGGAGCGGATGCTCTCGGCGGGCGCGCTCAAGCACAGCTTAAGCGAGTATCAGGAGCGCATCTCCACTGAGATTGCGACCATCAGGCAGATGGGCTTCCCCTCCTACTTCCTCATCGTCTGGGACTTCATCAAGTTCGCCAAAGACCGCGGCATCCCCGTCGGGCCGGGCCGCGGCAGCGCCGCCGGCTCTCTAATCGCTTACTGCTTAGAGATCACCGACGTTGACCCGCTCCAGTACGACCTCCTCTTCGAGCGCTTCCTGAATCCTGAGCGCGTCTCGATGCCCGACATCGACATCGACTTCTGCGTCAACGGTCGCGCGGAGGTCATCAACCACGTCACGCAGCTCTACGGTCGCGACTCCGTCTGCCAGATCATCACCTTCGGCACGATGGCCTCGAAGGCCGCCATCAAGGACGTGGGGCGCGCGCTCGACATCCCCTACGCCGACGTGGAGAAGATCGCCAAGCTGATACCTCCGCCCATCCGGGGCCGGAACGTTTCGATTGACCAGGCGCTCGAAACAGTCCCCGAACTGAAGCAGTCCTTCGAGACCGACCCGCAGGTCAAACGAGTCATTGACATCGCCAAACGTTTGGAAGGCTGCGCGCGCCACTCTTCCGTTCACGCGGCGGGCGTCGTTATCAGCCCCGTGCCGCTCGAAGAACTCATCCCCGTCGCCGTCAACAACAAGCAGGAGTTCACCACGCAGTTCGAGATGTCCGACCTTGAGAAGACCGGCATGCTCAAGATGGACTTCCTCGGACTGACCACGCTCACGATCATCGACCAGTGCTGCAAGACGATTAAAGAGATGCACGGGCGCGTCATCGACTGGTCTGAAATCCCGCTCGACGACCCGAAGACCTACGAGCTTTTCGCGCACGGACACACGGAAGCCATCTTCCAGTTCGAGAGTTCGGGGATGTCGGAGATTTGCCGCAAGCTGCGGCCCAAGTCCATCGAAGACCTCTCGGCCTTAAACGCCCTGTACCGCCCCGGCCCGCTCGACGGCGGCATGGTTGACGACTTCATTGACCGCTACCACGGCAAGAAGCCCGTCGAGTACCTCACGCCGGAGATGGAGGAGATTCTCCGGAACACCTACGGGATTCTGGTTTATCAAGAGCAAATCATGCAGCTCGCGCAGCGCCTCGGCGGCTACTCCCTGGGCGAAGCCGATCTCATGCGCCGCGCGATGGGCAAGAAGAAGCGCGAGGAGATGGCCGTCCACGAAGAGAAGTTCATCGCGGGCTGCGTCAAGAACAAAATCCCGAAGAAGAAGGCCCGCGAAATCTTCCGCCTCATGGCGCAGTTCGCCGACTATGGTTTCAATAGATCGCATTCGGTTGCCTACGCGCACGTCGCCTACCAGACCGCGTACCTGAAGGCGCACTACCCGGAGCACTTCTACGCGGCGGTGATGTCGAACGTGACGGACGACGCGGCGAAGATTTTCAAGTACGCGTCGGAGCTGCGCGCGCAAGGCATCAGGATGCTGCCGCCGGACGTGAACCAGTCGGGGCCGGGGTTCACGCCCGTCGAGCGCGCGGTGCGCTACGGGCTGACAGCCATCAAGGGCATCGGGCAGTCGGCGGTCGCCGCCGTCATCGAGGCGCGCACGAGTCGTCCCTTCCGCTCGATCTTCGACTTCGTCGAGCGCGTCGGCGAGAAGGGTTCGGGCAAGCGCGTGCTGGAGAGCCTTGTGTGCGCGGGAGCATTCGACTCTCTGAAGCCGGAAGGCGAGTCGCCGCACAGTTGGCGCGCGCGCATGTTCGCGTGCGTTGACCGCGCGCTCGAACGCGGGGCGCGCACGCGACGCGAGCGCGACAGCGGGCAGGTCGCCATGTTCGGCTTCGCGTCCGCGTCGGACGAAGGCGGTGCGGAAGAGATTCACATCTCAACGGACACGGCGCAGCCCTGGACGAACAAGGAGATGCTCACGCGTGAGAAGGCGGCGGTCGGCTTCTACGTCTCAGGCCACCCGCTCGAAGACTTCATCGAGAAGATCGAGCAGCTCAACTGCTGCCCCGTGGCCGAACTCGGCCAGGTCGAGCCGAACACGCGCGTGCGTGTGGTCGGCGTCGTCGCCGACTTCGCCGTGCGCAATACGAAGAAGGGCGACCGCTATGCGCTCTTCCGCCTCGAAGACCTTTCGGGCGCGTCGGTCAAGTGCGTCCTCTGGCCCGAAGCCTTCAAGACGAAGGGGCAGGACGCCTGCGAGGAGGCGCTCGTCGTCGCCGCGGGCCGCTGCGAGGGCGGCGAGGGCACGCTCACGGTCGTCTGCGAAGAGGTGACGGCGCTCGAACGCGCGCGCGCGCCCTTGAACGGCGCGAGGGGCGGCTACCGTTCGGGCCGCCTGCGCGCGAACGGCCTCGTCATCGAGTTCCCCTCCGGCGACGACGTGCTGCGCTCCGGCCAGCGCGTCGCCGAGACGCTGCTCGCGCATCCGGGCGACTGCGAGGTCTTCATAGACCTGCACCTGCCCGGCGAGAGCCTCACCGTCCGCGCCAGGACGGCGCAGTTCGCGCGCATCTCGCCCAACAAACAACTTCAAGAGGAACTCGTCGCCGCGGGCGTCCGCGTCAGGTGGCTCGACTGAAGGCAAAGTAAAAAGGCAAAAGGCAAAAGTGAAGAGATAAGAAACAGCGCGGCTCTCATCAATCCTCAGATGATGAGGGCCGCGCTTTCCGTCTTCATCTTTTGCCTTTTGCCTTCTTACTTTTGCTCTACTTCCGGCAGGCCGCGCTGTCTGCCTTCTCTTTTAACTCGCCATCGAATTCGCGTGTGAGCTTAAAGCGGCTGCTCGCTCTTGCCGAGCGCGGCGACGACCGTGAGCAGCTCCGAAGGCTCGGCGGGCTTGGCGATGTGCGATTGGTAGCCTTCGGCGAGGGCGCGCGCTCGGTCTTCAGCGCGCGCGTAGGCCGTGAGCGCGATGGCCGGCGTGTGCGTCGAGCCGCGCGCAGACTCGCGCGCGCGCAGCTCGCGCATGAAGTCGTAGCCGTCGCGTTCGGGCATCGCGATGTCGCTGATTATCACGTCCGCGCCCTCTCGTTCGAGCCGCGCGAGCGCGTCGGCGGTCGAGACGGCGGTCGAGACGCGCGCGCCGTGCTGGCCGAGCAGCGCCGAGAGGAGCTGCAAAGCGTCTTCGTCGTCGTCAACGACGAGGACACGCAGGCCGCTCAGGATTGCCGGTTGCGGATTGCGCGTCGCGTCGTCCTCGTCGAGACTGCCCGCCCCTTCTTCAATCCGCAACCC
>JALZHC010000421.1 GCA_030914105.1 Acidobacteriota bacterium | reverse complement strand
TCTCCGGCGACCTCAAAGGCTACCAGCCGCACAAAGACCCCGCGACGGGGATGGGCAACCACATCCACGTCATCCTCGACAACGAGCCTTACGAGGCTTACTACAACCTCGAACAGCCCTTCGAGCTGCGCAACCTCACCGAAGGCCAGCACACGATACGCGTCTTCCCCTCGCGCCCCTGGCACGAGAGCTACAAGAACGACGGCGCGTTCCAGATGGTCACCTTCAACGTGAAGGGCGGCGGCGACGCCTCGAAGCCGACGACGACGAACGCGGGCGAGAAGATGGCCGACAACGCCAATGCGAAGGTCATCTCGCCCGTCAAGCCGCAGTCGCAGGCCAACTCCGCGAAGCCCGCCGCCGACTCGACTCCCGCCCCGTCGCCCGAAGGCAAGGACTACCCGGCGAAGCCCGCCGCTGCGTCCGCGCCCGACCGAACGAAGCCGCTCCTCACCTACAGCCGACCGAAGGGCGAGTACAAGGGCGACGACACGAACGCCATCATGATCGACTTCTGGCTTCTGAACGCGAAGCTGCAAGGTGACGGCGGCGACTACCGCGTCCGCTACTCGGTGGACGGCGGCGAAGCGAAGTACATAGACAAGTGGGGGCCGATCTGGCTCACGGGCTGGACTGCGGGCAAGCACACCGTCAAGCTCGAACTCGTGGACAAGAACGGCAACCCCATGGATAACGCCGGCTACAACACAACCACGCGCGAGATCACCGTCACGAAGTAACGGAAGGCAGAAGGCAAAAGGCAAAAGAGAAGGCTGCGGGAAGCGTCGCTCTCATCATCGGTGATTGATGAGAGACGACTTGCCCGCCGTCTCTTTCTTTTGCCTTTTTACTTTTGCCTTCCTACTGCCCGCCGAGCTTCTTCTTCTCCGCTTCGGCTTCCTGGTGCCAGCGGTCTGTGGCGGCGGTGGCGGCGATGACGGCGTCGAACTCGCGTGCGGCCTCGTCGAGGCGTTCGAGGTGCGCGAGTATGCGACCGCTGGCGAGGTGCGCGCGGAAGACGACCGAGGGGTCTGTGTCGGGCGTGGCGAGGAGAACGGCCTGGCGGAAGTGCGCGAGCGCGGCGTTGAGGCGCTGGGCTTGCAGGTTCTCGTCGAAGGCTTCCTGCGCCGAGAGGCTCGCGGCCTGACCGAGCGCGAAGTAGACGAGCGGCTCGTCGCGGTACTGCTCGCGCAGAGCATTGAGGCGCGTCTCGGCCTCCTCGTAGTTGCGCACGCGCAGCAGGTCGTCAACGTCGCTCAGGCTCTTCAGAAGAGCCGCGCGCCGCTCGTCGGTCGGCGGCGCTTCTTTGACCCTCTCGGCCAGCGCACGCTTGCGCGCCGCGCGCGCGCGCTCGACGGCGGCGGCAAACTCCGCCGGGCGCTTCAGCTCGCGCTCGGCGCTGATCGAGGCGACCATGTCGGGGAGGAAGTTCGAGATGTCGAAGCCGGAGCCTTCGACGCCTTTGAGCTGCTCTGCGAAGTGGAAAGAGAGCACCGCGCCGCGCTCGTAAGCGTCGGCCAGACGCTCGACCGCCGCATCCTCGATGGCCGCCGCGCGCTCCCTGCCCTCCTTCACAACCGCGTCGCGCGCCGACGCGTCGGCTGCCCTCTTCGCGCGCTCGTTCGTTTCCATCTGAAGGCTGTTGAGGCGCACGGCCTCTTCGAGGCGCGCGTCCGCCGCGGCGACGAGCGAGCGCGAGACGGCGAGGAAGATGTCGGGCGAGAGGTCGCGGCCCGTGCGCGCGTGCTCCTTCTCAAGCAGCTGCTTGATCTCTTCGCGCTTCGCGGCGACCTCCTTGTTGACGTGCGCGACGAGCGGGTCAATGACGTACTGAAGATAGGCGCGGCGCGCTTCGGAAAGGTGCGGGTCGAAGTCCGCGGGGACGATTGCGTAGTAGCTCTCGCCGACCACGCGGAAGTTGATCGCGCCGGGCGCGGCCAGCAAGTCCGGCACGACGCGGAAGCGTCGGTCGAGTTCGTGCTCGACCGTGAGCTGCTTCTCAGGCTTCCCCTTGCCCTTCGACGGCTCGGTGACGCGCGTGCGCTCGCCGATGGTCGTCTGCGGTCGCGTGTTGAGATAGGCGAGAACGAGCCGCGCCATCTCGACGGTCGGCGCGCGCAGAGAGTCGCCCGCGGCGCGGTGCATCTGCAAGTAGGAGTTGAGGCGCGCGTCCATGCCCGACTGTTTGTAGAACTCGCGCAGGAGCGGGACGAAGTGCAGAACGTCGAGCACTCCAGCGGGCAGGTCGTCGGAGCGCGGCGGCTCTTCAAACACGGGCGGCTGGCCGAGCGTGTAGGCGAGCGAGACGTAGCGCGCGGCCTGGTCGGCGGGCGTCACCGAGTCGCCCTTGAGCGCGTTGCGCTGGTAGAAATCCTTCAAGCGCTGACGCAGGGCCGGGTCGAGCGCGGCCTGGTCTTTACGCAGAAGCTCGCGGAAGACCGATGGGCGCTCGCCCGCGGGCGTCGGATCCCAGCCCGCCGCGTCGAGCGCGGCCATCATCACGACGAGGCGCGCGTCGGGCGCGATCTCGATGCCGTAGTCTTTGAGGTCTGGGCTGAACGGCGGCGTGCGCTGTGACTGCGGCGCGGGCTGCCGGCTGTTCGTCGGAGTCGCGGGCGGCTTCGGCGCGGGCTGCTGCCGCGCCGCGGCACTCTGCGCGCAAACAAGCGCGGCGAGGGACAGGGTCAAAAACTTCTTCATCACGAGCCTTCTAAAAATTAAGTCTGGAGTCTCGGAGTCAGGAGTCAGGAGTCAAGGCCGATTGGCTTTGACTCCTGACTCCGAGACTCCAGACTTTAGATTCAAGATTTCGTGCGCCGGTTGGCGCGCCGAGGAAGGTTTAGGGTAACAGGCGCGCGGGCCGAGGGACAAACGGCGTTGAAGTGCGCGCTACCGTGGGCAGACCGAGCGGAAGGGCACAGCGAAGCACAAAGCGGCGACGAGTGACGAGTGATGAGTTAAAGCGGATTGCCTTCACTCATCACTCATCACTCATCACTACTTGAAGCTGTTGAGCGCCTGGGACTCGTCGTCGTAAACGTCGAAGACGGTCAGGAGCTTGGTGATGGTCAGGAGGTCTTTGATCTTCTGCGTCAGCTTGAGGAGCTTGAGCTGGCCGCCCTCGCGGTTGATGGTCGTGTAGCTGGAGACGAGTTCGCCGATGCCGCTCGAATCCACGTAGCCGACGCCGGCCAGGTTGAGCAGGATTTTCTTCTTGCCCTCCTCGATGAGGCGGCGGATGGCGGTGCGCAGGCTGACGCTGCCCTCGCCGATGGTGATCTTGCCTTCGAGGTCGAGGATCGTCACGTCCCCGGCCTGACGCTCGCGTATGTTCAGTTCGGACATTGCGGAAAGTCTCCTTGGAATCAAGTAGTCAGTAGCCAGTAGTCAGTAGCCAGTAGAAAACCCCTCTTCTTCGAGAAGTCATGAGAAGAAGTCAGCGCCCGCTCAAGCCAACCTACTGGCTACTGGCTACTGGCTACTGACTACTTCTTTTTCGTCATGCGCACCAGCGTGCCGCCTTCGGGGGGGCGCTCCCACGTCACCTCGTCCATGAAGGTGCGCATGAAGAGGATGCCGCGCCCCGAAGCCTTCAGGATGTTCTCCGCGGCGGTAGGGTCGGCCACGGCTTCGGGGTCGAAGCCCGCGCCGCGGTCGCGCACCGTGATGACCAGCTCGGCCTCCGTCCCTGAGAGTCCGACCTCGACCGGCTTCGACTCGTCCCTTTGGTTGCCGTGCAGCACGGCGTTCGTCACGGCCTCGCGCACGGCCAACTCGACGCCGAACAGCGCGTCGTCCGCAAACCCCAGCCGCCGCGCGGCGTCCAACGCGGCCCCGGCGGCCTCGCCGATTGCCTCGATGCGGCTCGGCAGTTTGAGTTCGACGGTCTCTTCGGTCACTGGCTCAAAGACTCCGGGCCACATCGCGCCGAACGCGAGAGCCGGGCGGCGCTCGGCCGAGGCCAAGTCCACACGCTCTGGAAGCTTACCGGAAGCGTGCACGGTGTAACACGCCCGCCGCTCGCCTGTCAAGAATAACGCCAGTAGTCAGTAGCCGGTAGTCAGTAGCCAGTAGAAAAGCCTTCGTCAAGAGGAGCCGCCGATGTCAACATCAACGCCCGCCGGTGCGGAGCCTACTGGCTCCTAGCTACTGACTACTGGCTACTGCTTTGTTATGCTTGCGCCGTGAGAATCGCACCGGCCAGGCGTCTGCGCGGTCGCGTCCGCGTGCCCGGCGACAAGTCAATCTCGCACCGCGCCGCCATCATCGCCGCCCTCGCGCGCGGGCGCACAGAGATCAGAAACTTCTCGACGAGCGCCGACTGCGCCTCCACGCTCGCGCTCTTGCGCGCGCTCGGCGTCGGCGTCGAGCACCACGGCGCGGTCGTCCGCGTCGAAGGCGCGGGAACGCGCGAAGGCCCGCCGGACTTCAGCGCGCCCTCAAGCCCGCTCGACTGCGGCAACTCCGGCACGACGATGCGACTGCTTGCCGGCGTGCTCGCCGCGCAAGCCTTCGCCTCAGTGCTCACC
>JALZHC010000420.1 GCA_030914105.1 Acidobacteriota bacterium | reverse complement strand
GAGGAGCGGCGCGGCGACGGCGACGATTGCGACGACTGAGAGGAAAGTGAGTTGGAACGAGGGGTCGAAGAGGCTCGCAGGGCGAAGGACGAGCAGCGCGAGCGCCGCGCCGCCCGCCGCGTTGAGAGGCCCCGCGCGGCGACCGAGCGCAAATGCTCCCGCCGCCGCCGTTAACATCAGCGCCGCGCGCACGACCGAGACTCCCGCGCCCACGCCGACGGCGTAGGCCCAGACGAACGCGGCCGCCGCCGCCCACTGCCAGAAGCGCCGGCGCGTGAAGCGGCGGGCCGCGGCCCAGACGAGCGCGCCGATGAACGCGATGTGCAGGCCGCTGATGACGAGGATGTGAAACGTCCCGCCGTCGCGGAAGCGTTCGGCGGTCTCGCGCGTGAGGCCGTAACGGTTGCCGACGAGCGCGGCCTTGAGCACGCCCGCCGCGTCGCGCGAGAACGCCGCGTCGATTCGTCTGACCAAACCGGCACGCCACTCGTCGAGCCAGAAGAGCGGGAGGAGAACGCGCTCGTCGTCCAGTCGCTCGACGAGCAGAGGACTTTTGATCGTGCCTCGCGCGTCGAGGTCGCGGCGCTCAAGAAATTCACCTAAGCTCTCGACGCCGGGGTTTCGGAATCTCTCGGCCCGCGCGAGCATCGTCATCACGCGCACGCGCGCGCCGCGGCGCAGTTCGAGCGCCTCATACTCGCGCGCCGCACGCGCGTCGCGCACGGGCGCGAAAAGCTCGACGCGGCCTGAGCAAGCGCGCTCGTCCCGTTTGTACCTCAAGACCTCGACGCGCAGCGGCAGAAGCAAGCCGGCGGGCGTGATCTCCGGCGCGCGCTCAAGCACGCCCGTCAGCTCCACAGGCTCGCCCGGCAGGACGGCCCCGCGCTCGTAGAGAGAACGCAGGCGCGCGGACGCGTTCTCCCTCTTCTCTTCGACAGACGCGAGCGCCGCGCCCGCGCAGACGAAGGCGGCGGCGACGAGCAAAGTCGCGCGCGCGTGCTTCTTCTTCAGGAAGGCGAAGAGGGCTGTGGCCGCGGCGAGCGCGGCGAACACCGAGCACGCGGCGAGCGACGTGTGCGCGAGGCGCGCGAGCAGCACGCCCGCCGCGAGTGAAGCGGCGAGGGCGACGAGCGGGTGCTCGCTGAAGTCCGGTCGGCGAGCGTCCGCGGGCCTGGTTTTTTCAGAAGAGTGGCTGATACGAAGCGCGCATCGGTAGGCCGCGGGCAGGCCGAATCAGCTCCGGCGTCGAAACGCAAGAGCGTGAGCGGGTGGGCGTGTGCGCGTCGCGCGGGCGACGGCTGAGTTGAGTTTTATAAGCTGCCGGGGATTTCCCGTTGTCGCGGAGCGGCGGCGAGAAGGTGGGCAGGATTGACGCGTCCGCCTACTTTCTCTCCGCGCTTCCGGCACAACAGTAATTTTCCAAACAGCTTCTTTGGTTCCGGCTTCGATGGTTTCCGTCTATCTGCCGCCTTGCAGCAGCGCCGTCGCGCGTTCAATCTCGGCGGCGACCTGTTCGATTGTTTTCGAGATGACTGTGACCTCCTCGTCGGCCTCGCGCCAGTTGTGCTGCTCGACGGCCTCGCGCACGCCGGGCAGAGTCTTGACGCCGTAGCCGGTGTAGAAGCCGGGCGCGTAAATCTGGTGCTTGAACCAGGGGCGGCGCGGCAGGCCCGCGTCGTGCGTCATCGAGCGCTCGACGCCGCGCAGTATCTCGTCGAGCCGCGCCTGCGTCGCGCGCGAGCGCAGGCGCTCCTGCGCGGCGGGGCTGGCGAAGGCCGTCTGGTAGCTCTTCGCGCTCTCCTGAAGGCGCGCCAGCGCGTTCTGGAGCGGCGCGAAGTTGAGGTAAGGCGCGGAAGGTTCCGGCTTGGGCGCGACGTAAGTCTCGGTCGGGTCGAAGACGGCGCGGAAGGTTCCGTCGCCTATGCGCCGGTTCTTCTCGGCGATCTCCTCGCGCGTGTCTTCGGCGAGCTTCGACACCTCTTTGACGTAGCGCCCGACGGTCTCTGTGAAGTCGGCAAACGAGAGCGGGAGCGTGTCGGCGTCCGCGAAGCGCAGGACGACGCGGCCCGCGGTCTGGGAGAGCGCGACGCCGTAGTCGAAGGTCGGGTCGATGAAGCGCGTGTAGTGGTCGAACGAATCGTAGATGGAATGGTACGAGCCGCCGCCGTCCTCGCCGCCGTAGCCGAGGTTGAGGGAGGCGATGCCGAGGTGATCGATGAAGGCCGTGTAGTCGGAGCCGGAGCCGAGCGCGGCGATGCGCAGGTCTGCGCGCTCGCGCGCCTCGCGCCGCTCGTCGGCGTCGCCGTCGAGGATGCGTCGCGCGCGCAGTCGTTCGCCGACCGAGATTTTCTTCTCCGGGTCTACAACGTCGCGCGCCACCTCGTTCATAAATTTTTCGAGTGTGTGCGAGCCGCTGGCTTCGAGGAAGCCGCGCCCGTTCGAGTCAGAGTTGACGTAGACGGCCGCGTGGCGCTGCAACTCCGCGGCGTGCGTCTCGACCCACTCGGTCGAGCCGAGCAGGCCCGGCTCCTCGCCGTCCCAGGAGCAGTAGATGATCGTGCGGCGCGGCTTCCAGCCCGTCCGGGCCAGCTCGCCGAGGGCGCGCGCCTCTTCGAGCATGGCGACCTGTCCGCTGATGGGGTCGGCAGCGCCGTTGACCCAGGCGTCGTAGTGGTTGCCGCGGACGATCCACTCGTCGGCGAGGTCGCCGCCTTTGAGGCGCGCGACCACGTCGTTGACCGGCTTGATGTCCCAGTTGAATTCGAGCTTGAGGTGGACGGTCGCGGGGCCTGGGCCGAGATGATAAGTGACGGGCAGCGCGCCGCGCCAGGAGGCGGGAGCGACGGGGCCGCCGAGCGCGCGCAGGAGCGGCTCGGCGTCGCCGTAGGAGATCGGGAGCACGGGGATTTTGGTGAGCGTGGGCGCGGTCTTGATGTCGAGCCGCTTGGCCTCTTTGGTCGCGCCGACATTGGGCGTCAGAGGGTCTCCCGGATAGAGCGGCATGTCGGCGACCGAGCCGCGCTGCGCGCCCCACTCGTTGCGGTAAGCGCCCTTCGGATAGACGTCGCCCTCGAAGTAGCCGTCGTCGCGCGGGTCGGAGTAGATGATGCACCCGACGGCGCCGTGCTCCGCGGCGACCTTCGGCTTGATGCCGCGCCAGGAGCCGCCGTAGCGCGCGATGACGACACGGCCCCGCACGTCAATGCCGCGGCGCTCAAGCTCGTCGTAGTCGCGCGGCACGCCGTAGTTGACGTAGACGAGCTGGCCCGTCACGTCGCCGTCAATCGAGTAAGCGTTGTAGGTCGGCAGCTGCTCCGAAGTCTGATTTGAAGTCGAGTCCTCTTTGAGCGGCGGCTCGGCGAGGCGGGCCGTGTAGTGTTCGGGCGCGGTCAGCTCAAGCAGGCGCGTCTTCGGCGTCGGGAAGAGAACGTCGAAGCTTTCGATCTGCGCGTCGAAGCCCCAGGAGCGGTAGAGGCCGAGCAGGAATTCCGCGTTCTCGCGGTCGTAAGCAGAGCCGACGTGGTGAGGCCGGGCCGCGAGCCGCTTCATCCACTCGCGCAGGTCGTCTTTGCGGAGCAGCGAGTCGAAGCGCGCTTCGAGCGCGCGCTCGCGCTCGGCGGACTCGCGGTCGAAGCCCGCGAGCGGCTTGTCTTCGGGCGGCGCGGCCTGCGCCGGGATGAGCGTGCAGAGCAGAAGAATGGCGACGAGTGGGCGCATGAAGCGTGGACGCATTGAGACCTCCGGTTTTAGCTCGAACGGCGTGACTTGTCGTGGCCTCGCGGACTTTATTACAGAGCGCCCCCCGTATCAAGTTCGGCTGATGCGGGAGGCGCTCAGCGTAACTCCCTACACGCGTGCATGAGACGCTTTATCTCTTCTACGTGTTCTTCGTCGGAGGCGTCGGGGCGCGGCACATAGCGAACCTGCCAGCTATTAAAATGAATCTGCCACTCGTTGGTCAGTGGCTTGCGGTAAACTCCCTTGAGCTTCGTCTCGGTGTCTTCCGTTATGACCCGTTCCCGCCGGGCGGCAAGATCGTCGGAATATCTCCTGCACGCCTCCATCGCGTAAGCCCGCATTTTTTGTTCGTCCATAACGGTCAACCTTCGGCACCAACTCGGAATTGACGTTTGCCCCATCCCCTCGGCTCGCCGCCGCGCTTCAGGCGGCAACCTGCCGGAGCGCGGCGAGGAAGGCTTGCATCTCTTCGCGTGTGCCGACGCTGACGAGCATGTGGTTCGGCAAGGAGGGGAAGAAGCGGCCCACTTCGACGCCCGCGCGCCGCATCGACGCGAGCACGGGTCTGACCTCGCGCCGCATGTCAATCATCATGAAGTTCGCGGCGGAGGGGATGTAGCCGAGGCCCAACTTGTCCAGCTCGGCGCAGACGTGCGCCTTGACTTCGCCGTTGAGGCGGCGGCCCTCTTCGACGTGCGAAGGGTCGCGCACCGACGCCAGCGCGGCGACGAGCGCCATGATGTTGACGCTGTCCCAGGACTGTTGCGCGCGCAGGCGCTCGACTGTCGCCTCTT